>CAZLIR010000129.1:2487-6824 GCA_964559635.1 uncultured Enterobacterales bacterium | reverse complement strand
TATTAAAACAGACACCAACACCTTCATGCCACTAGTTTTACCATTATCCTTTGACTTGTCGGTCGTAGCGACCACAATAATTGTGATAATAATAAAAATAACAACGATATATCCCATGGTACTTGTGACCTACTTTAACTTGATTTTTACCCGTAATTTATCATAATTTAAGTAATAACCCTTAAATTTGATGACGGTTAGTTAAAACTATTTCTTGCAGGAGCTTAGAACAGTGAGTGAAACACCCTCTGACAACTCATCTCTCTGCAACAATGATTCTGACTCAACTGAATCCTATCTCAGAATTTTAAATCAATTTGCTTTGTCCCTGATTGACATTAACAATGTCGATGATCTTGTTTGGCATGTGGCAGTGGAAGTCGTTGGCAAATTAGATTTTGTTGATTGTGTCATATACCTTGCCGACTTAGAGCGCGATGTGCTTGTGCAATCTGCAGCTATCGGAGAAAAGAGTCCTGAAAAACATGTCATCATTAACAAACTAGAGATTCCGATCGGTAAGGGTATCACCGGTACTGTTGCCAAAACTCGAAAGCCGATCATTCTTGCGGATACTTCTGCAGATGACCGATACATTGATGATTTAGATGAATTTCAATCAGAAATATGTGTGCCAATGGTTCATGAAGGTGAATTGATCGGTGTCATAGATAGTGAGCATCCGCAAATTGGCTATTTTAACCAACAGCACCTTGAGATACTGAAAACAATAGCCGCTTTTACCAGTGTCAAAATTATCCAATGCCGCATTCAAAACCGACTCAGAGCGCAAGCAAGTGTCATCAGGCAAGTATCAGAAGCGGTGTTAGTCTTCGGTGTCGATGGCATCATTGTCGATTGTAATACAGCAGCCGAAGTGCTGTATGAATATGAAACGCTTGAGTTAATTGGCACGCGTGTCAGAGAATTGCTGTCAAAGAATGTAAATTTTGAGGTTTTGACCAATGAAATTATGCAGTCTGTTGCTCAATTTGGCTTCTGGAAAGGACAAATTGCCATAAATAATATCAATACTGATGGCAATGAGATGATGACCGAAGTGAGTGTCACCAAATTAATCGATGATAAGATTGATGATGAACTCTACATTGCTGTTACCAGAGATATATCCGAGCTGGTCGAGCGCACCATACAACTAGAATCTAAAACTGAAGAGCTCAAAAAGGAGAACCTGAGAAGAATTGACGTCGAAGAGGATTTGCATGAGGCGCTTGAGGAAGCCAGAAAAGCATCCGCGGCAAAATCATCTTTCCTCTCAGTGATGAGTCACGAACTGAGAACGCCCATGAATGCAATCATTGGGGCATTGCAAATCATTCAGGATGAACCGCTGACCAATAATCAGGGTAAACTGGTAGAAACCGCAAAGGATGCTGGTGACTTTCTGGTTAATCTACTGACCGATGTTCTGGATATCTCAAAAATTGAAAGCGATGGCGTGACCATCCATTACAGGGACTTATCAATTCGACCCTTTATGAGAAAGTTTGAACGCCAGATTTCAGTATTAGTTGAAGCCGCCGGCTGTAGCTGGAATATGACCATTGATCGACATGTTCCAGATTTAATCACCATGGATGTAAATCGACTGCAACAGATTCTGACAAACTTTGTTGGCAATGCCTGTAAGTATGCCCCCGATTCGCTCATTCACGTGAAAATTTATATGCAGTCACCTGAAGTGATAATTTTTTGCGTTGAAGATACTGGTCAAGGGATTGCAATTAAGGATTTATGCCGTATTTTCGAGCCATTCAATCAGGTTGATAGCGAACTAAACAGAAAAACCAGTGGTGTTGGACTCGGTCTTTCGATTTGTAAACGCTTATCTGAAGCCATGGGTGGCACTTGTGAGGCTGATAGTAAGTTGGGCGAAGGCTCCAAATTCTATTTGCGACTACCCTGCAATACAGCTCAGCAAAAATCTCAAGTGCAAGCGCACAAAGATAAAATAAACGCTGAGAATGATGATGATTTTGAGCAAAAAGATATACTACGGATCATGCTCGTGGATGATAGTGAGATTAATCAGTTGATTGCCAAGAAGATGCTTGAGAAAAGAGGACACAAGGTTGTATCTATCATGAATGGTTATGATGCGATCGATGCATCGAAAACAAAACGATTTGATGTCATTCTAATGGACTTGCAGATGCCAGAGATGGACGGGCTTACTGCTGCACGTAAGATCATTGAAATCAATGGCATTAACCGAAATACACCCATCATACCAATGACAGCTAATGTCGGCTCAGAGTTTGAAATACAAACTGCAGATGCTGGCATGACCGGATTTATTCCCAAGCCGGTTAATCCAGATACTATGCTTGACTCCATTTACCTTGCGCTTAGAGAGAGTCATATGGCAAATAATAATTATGTCGTAGAGCAGATAAATAAAAAACAGTCGCAAGTAGACAAAAAACGTACTGACTAGACTACACTAAGATTAACCACAGGCTGATAATGCTTGTAAAACACCACTAAAAGCACTCGAGGATATATATGACAACTCAAATTATGGGATTTCACTACACGTTGAAAGACAACGATGGCAATGTAATCGATTCATCAGACGGTGGAGCTCCCCTATTATTCATGCTTGGATCTGGTCATATCATTCCCGGTCTTGAAAGTGAAATCTCTGAATTAGCCATTGGCGATAAGAAGAATGTTGCAGTACAAGCTGCTGACGCTTATGGCGAAGTAATTGATGATCTGAGAGTTACAGTTCAACGCTCTCAATTTCCTGAAGGTGATGAGTTAAAAGAAGGTGATCAGTTCCGCGTGAATAGTGATCCCAATACTCCTGTGTTTACCATTGTTAAAATTGAAAACGATGACATCCATATCGATGGTAACCATCCACTAGCGGGCGTTGATTTGGTCTTTGATGTTGAGATAACAGAAAAAAGAGACGCAACCGAAGAAGAAATTGCCCATGGCCATGCTCATGGACGTGGTGGACACCACCACTAAAACCATGAGGGTTGTCGCAAAAGATTAATTATCTAGTAAATGCCTAATTCGAATTAACAAATCTGTAATATCGATTGGTTTAGAAATGATGTTTTCATGCAGCGAGGGGTCGATCATATCTTTTGTATAAATATCAGAGTAACCACTCATTAATTGTAATTTCGTCGAAGGATAATCTTTCATAATTTCAGCACACAGTTGATAGCCATCCATTTCGGGCATAATTACATCTGTTAAGACGCAATCAATTTGATGTTCTGCCATGACATTCAGCGCCTCAATGCCATTAGTAGCGGTGTAAGTGGTATAACCGTTATCTGATAAAGCTATCTCTAATAATTCCAGCAAAACTAATTCATCATCGACAATTAAGATAGACTCACTACCACTTACCTCTGCAGTGTCACACCTCATGGTGTGATCTTTAGATTTGGCTCCGACTCGAGGTAGATATAGAACAAACTGACTGCCTTGATTTAACTCGGAGAAAGCCTTAACAGCACCACCTGCACGTGATACAAAACCAAAAACTTGAGATAATCCTAAACCTGTACCCTCTTCTTTAGTTGTGTAAAATGGTTCGAATATTTTTTGTACAACATCTTGAGGCATCCCGCGACCAGTATCGATAATACTGATTTCCATATAATCACCCTCTGGAATATTGAGGGCACTGGAATCTTTTTGACTTAATTTGATGGTTTTAGTTTTGATCGTGAGCGTATTCTCACCAGCCTTTTCTTCCATGGCCATTTTGGCGTTTAAAACCATATTTAAGATTGCATCAACAAATTCATGAGTATCCACAAGGGAATGCCATGAAAAGTGGCTCAAATCATAAATTAATGGTATTCGTGCAGTGAGCGCTTTTTCAAACATCTCTTGATGTTCTAGTAGTGATTTATTGATATCTACGACTTCAGGCTCTATTGACTGTTTCTTTGAAAAGGCGAGTAATCGCTTAACTAGGCTTGCCCCTCTGTTACCAGCAGCACTAATTTGATTGGCATATTTTGCTACCGCTTCATTCCCAGTTGTTTTGTCAGGTAATTGTAACATCTGTGAATAACCTATGATTATGGCGAGTAGGTTATTAAAATCATGGGCAATCCCTCCAGTCAATTTACCTAGGGCTTCCATTTTTTGTGACTGTAAAAACTGCTCTTGAAGATTTTTTCGGTCAGTAATGTCTCTAATTGCTGCGACAACAAGTGTTTCGTCATTCGTTTTAATTGGACTCAAACTTATTTCCGCTGGAAACTGATGACCTGACTTGGTCAATCCGTGTAAAGGTATACCTGATGCCATATCACGAGATGTAGGATTAGCTAAATAAC
>CAZLIR010000129.1:0-2477 GCA_964559635.1 uncultured Enterobacterales bacterium | reverse complement strand
TAACTTTGCAAATATGTTCTGTGCTTGACTCGTAAATCAGATGGAATCAATACTTCGAGCAATTCATTTACAATCTCACGTTCCTGGTAGCCAAAAACATCAGTAAACTTTTCATTCGTATTGACGATATAACCCTGATTGTTGACTACGAGCATCGCGTCTGGGGCGCTTTTAATAAGCAATAATAGATTAGCTTGTCCCTGCTCAATCTCTCTCATTGCTGGTTTAAGCATGTATATGATCAATATACCTCCGAGCAATATTAGTGCGAATGCCAATACTGAGGCTTTAATTGCGCTAGCAATAAACGGTCGCTGAATCTCGCTTGCATCGAGTTTTGCAACTAAGCCCAAGGGATAATTTCCCACAGGAGTATAGGCAGCAATCACCATCTCGCTTCGATAATCGAGACCACGAACCCAACCAACTCTATCAGCAAGTGCATGCCGCATTGGCTCAGCAATTTCTGAAGTTAATGGGATAACTTTGTTACTTTGGTCTGTCTCGAAGCGAAATGACGATAAAAACCGAATATTCTGGCCATCATTTAAACCAACCACAAATTCGCCTGACTCACGAAATCCTTTTAATTCGTTTAGTAAAGGTTTAATTGTTGCCTCAAGTTCGGTTAAGTTGTCACTGAAAGAGTTCTGATGCTCATGAGATGAAATGTATGCTTCTAAGAGGAATGCTTCATTAAGTACCATCGCCTGAAGTTGCTTACTCTCATGTGTTAATGCATCTTCCCAAAGGAAATAATACGTCAAACCAAGCGTTGACATAAATATTACAGCCATTGTTACCAATGCAGTAGTAACAATATGGCGTTGCTTTTTATATATTTTGTCGATTTGCATAGTTTGTCATTAGACGTCGAGAACGCAAGAATCATAGAAAAGTATAGTAGATAATTTTAAATAAACACTATCTGCAGAGTGTCTTGATGGTCAGTTGAATTAAAGAATGACAGGTAATAAAAAGCCCTGCAGAAGCAGGGCTTTTTCATATGTGGCGGAGAGACAGGGATTCGAACCCTGGATAGGCTACTAACCTATGCTGGTTTTCAAGACCAGTGCATTCAACCGCTCTGCCATCTCTCCGAAGATGGCGAATCATACCTGAACTATTCGAAAACGTGAAGTCCAAAATACCGGTTTTTCTTGAAAATTTCGCTCCTAACCCAATATAATAAAAGTGTGTAAGGAAATAGACCTTGCAGTCACATTTATAACTGTCAAACGAGGTATAGAAACCTATGGACTACAATTCAGTAGCTTCACCCAGAACTGCTGCGGCTGGCTTAGAGATTAACAAGGTATTAAAAAATACCTATCTCCTGCTTTCTGCGACCATTATATTTAGTGCTGTTACTGCCTTCTTCTCGATGAGCATGGGCATGTCAGTCAATACATATTTATATTCTGTCATCGGCGCATTCCTGCTTGGTATCTTTGTACTACCAAGAACTGCGAATTCTTCCGCTGGTATTGGAGTGATTTTCCTAATCACTGGCTTGCTAGGTTTCGGACTTGGACCGATCATAAACATCTACCTTCAGGCAGCGAACGGTGCTCAAATCGTTACGACTGCATTAGGTGGCACAGGTATTATATTCTTAGGTCTTTCAGGCTATGTCTTGACTACCAAGAAAGATTTTACGTTCATGGCCGGTTTCTTAATGACTGGCATGATGGTTATCCTGCTTGGCATACTGGCTAATCTGTTCCTTAACATCCCAGCCTTCTCATTAGCGATTTCAGCTGGGGTGATTATGCTCATGAGTGGTTTCATTCTGTTCGACACCAGCCGCATCGTCCGCGGTGGTGAGACTAACTACATAATGGCTACTTACGGCATGTATCTGAGCATCTTCAACATATTTATTCATCTGTTGAACATTCTTGGCTTCATGGGTGATGACTAGAATTTAAACACTTGATTAAAGCCCGGCCAGACCGGGCTTTTTTATGCTTACTACGAGGTTTATCAAATGGACTGGACAAAGATAATTTGGGCTATTTTGATCGTTATGATGATCGCCTCTTTATGGCCCGCTTATAAGCACCACATGAAGCATGGCAAAAAGGCTGAAAAAGGCGATTGGGAAGGTGCTCTTTTACCACTCGGTGCAGTCGTAGTCTTAGTCGTCCTGCTGATAATGTCTGTCAGGTAAACTAGCCGATACTGTCCAATCCACCCATGTAGGGTCTTAAGACTTCTGGTATCGTGATAGTACCGTCGGCGTTTTGGTAATTCTCAAGAATTGCCACTAACGTTCTGCCAACCGCCAAACCCGAGCCATTCAAGGTGTTCAGCAACTCTGGTTTACCCGTTTCACTATTGCGGAATCTGGCGTGCATCCGGCGTGCCTGAAAATCCGCAAACCAGCTACAGGATGAAATCTCGCGCTAAGTATCTTGCGCAGGTAACCAAACTTCCAGGTCATAGCACTTATGAGCACCAAAGCCGATGTCACC
>CAZLIR010000128.1:0-6843 GCA_964559635.1 uncultured Enterobacterales bacterium | reverse complement strand
CCATTACATGATGGGCGGTATCCCGACCAATTATCATGGTCAGGTGATTGATGCTAAATCAGATGGTACGGAATCAATCGTTAAAGGTTTCTATGCCGTCGGTGAGTGTGCCTGTGTGTCTGTGCATGGTGCGAACCGTTTAGGCGGTAATTCGCTACTCGATTTGGTGGTCTTTGGCCGTGCAGCCGGACTGCACCTCGAGGAAGCACTTAAATCTGATCTGGATGCCTCTGATTATTCTGATTCCGATCTCGAGCGAGGCTTGAGTCGTTATGAGCGCTGGCAGTCGAGCGATTCAGGTGAAGACCCAGTGCAAATTAAGAAACAGCTGCAAACCATTATGCAGAACCACTTTGGTGTGTTCCGTCGAGGTGATCTGATGGCCGAAGGCTACAAGAAGCTCGCTGAGGTGGAAGCACAACTAGCGAATGCGCACCTTGATGATAAGTCGGGGGTATTTAACACCCAGCGTGTTGAGTGTCTGGAACTGGATAACCTGATGGAAGTAGCCAAAGCAACCGCTGCGGCTGCGAATTTCAGAACTGAGAGTCGTGGTGCTCACAGTCGTGAAGATTACCCAGAGCGTGATGATGATAATTGGTTACACCACACCATGTACTATCCTGAAGATGATTCAACCGGAAAGCGTGATGTCAATATGGTACCTAATGAAGTTGATGCTTTCCCACCGAAACCACGTGTTTACTAACAGAGGCGAATGATAGAAATATGCGATTTTCAATCTACCGTTACAATCCAGAGACCGATAAAGAACCTTCAATGAAGGACTATGAGCTGGAGATCCCAGAAGGCTCAGATATGATGCTTCTTGAGGCATTAATCCTGCTCAAAGACAAGGACTCTAGCCTGACTTTCCGCCGTTCATGTCGCGAGGGAGTATGTGGCTCTGATGGTATGAATATCAATGGCAAGAATGGCCTGGCATGCATCACTCCTGTTTCCAGCCTCAAGCAACCGATTGTGGTTAGACCGCTCCCAGGATTACCGGTCATCCGTGATTTAGTGGTCGATATGGCCATGTTCTACCAACAATATGAAAAAATTAAGCCATACTTAATCAATAGTGAGAATCCGCCTGAGAAAGAGCGACTGCAAACGCCTGAAGAGCGTGCCGAGTTAGACGGCCTGTATGAATGTATATTGTGTGCCTGCTGCTCGACCAGTTGTCCGTCTTACTGGTGGAATCCAGATAAATTTATCGGACCATCTGGACTGCTACAATCCTGGCGTTTTGTTGCAGACAGTCGTGATACGGCAAAGGAAGAACGCCTCAAGGATCTTGAGGATGCTTATAGTGTGTTCCGTTGTCGTGGCATCATGAATTGCGTGGATGCTTGTCCGAAGGGGCTTAATCCCACCCAAGCGATAGGAAAGTTAAGAACAGAACTTATCAAAAGTTAACCGTCCAACAAACTTTTTAAAATAATAAGGAATATTTATGAATTTGCATGAATATCAAGGCAAGTTGTTATTCAAAGAATACGGCTTACCCGTCTCTGATGGTATTGCAGTCGATAGTGCTGAAGCCGCCTATGAAGCAGCACAGCAGATACCGGGCAACAAATGGGTTGTCAAATGTCAGGTTCACGCTGGCGGCCGCGGTAAAGCGGGCGGTGTGAAGCTCGTTAACAGTCCAGAGGAAGCCAGAGATTTTGCTGCCAGCTGGTTAGGCAAGAACCTGGTCACTTACCAAACAGACGCTGATGGTCAGCCTATTAATAAAATACTGGTCGAATCATGCACAGACATTGAATCAGAGCTATACCTGGGTGCTGTCATTGACCGTTCAACACAGCGTGTTGTGTTCATGGCTTCTACCGAAGGTGGGGTGGAGATTGAAAAGGTGGCACATGAGACACCGGAGTTAATTCATAAAGCCATTATCGACCCACTGGTCGGCGCTATGCCGTATCAGGGACGCGAACTGGCATTCAAAATGGGCTTAAATCCAACCCAAACCAAGCAGTTCACCGCTATATTCCTAAAGCTGGCAAAATTATTCACCGAATGTGATTTGTCGCTACTGGAAATTAATCCGCTGGTTATCACGACTGAGGGTAACCTACATTGTCTGGATGCCAAGATAAACATCGATGGCAACGCCCTGTATCGCCAGCCTAAACTGCGCGAAATGCATGACCCATCTCAAGAAGATGAGCGCGAATATCTTGCAGCCCAGTGGGATTTAAATTACGTCGCACTGGACGGCAACATCGGCTGTCTGGTTAATGGTGCTGGCTTGGCAATGGGTACCATGGATATTATTAAGCTACATGGTGGTAATCCAGCCAACTTTCTTGATGTTGGTGGTGGTGCAACTAAGGAGCGCGTAGTTGAGGCATTCAAGATTATCCTCACCGATGAGAATGTGAAAGCTATCCTAATCAATATCTTCGGTGGCATCATTCGCTGTGACCTTATTGCTGAAGGGATCATCGCGGCCGTTGAAGAGGTCGGCGTAGTGGTTCCGGTCATCGTTCGATTAGAAGGAAATAATTCTGAGCTAGGCCTAAAGGTGCTAGCTGACAGTGGTCTTAACATCTTGGCAGCGAACAGCTTGGCTGACGCGGCTGAAAAATCAGTCAAGTCAGTGGAGGCATAATCATGAGCATTATCATTGATAAAAATACTAAAGTTATCTGTCAGGGCTTTACTGGCTCACAGGGAACCTTTCACTCTGAGCAAGCCATCGCCTATGGTACAAAGATGGTCGGTGGTGTTACGCCTGGGAAGGGCGGCCAGACGCATCTTGACCTGCCGGTCTTTAACACCGTAGCTGAGGCTGTCGCTGAGACTGAAGCCGATGCCTCGGTTATTTATGTCCCTGCACCATTTTGTAAGGACTCAATCCTTGAAGCTGCCAATGCTGGTGTAAAACTGATTGTTGCGATTACTGAGGGCATTCCCACATTGGATATGCTCGAGGTCAAACTACGTTGCGATCAGCTCGGAGTTCAACTCATTGGGCCGAATTGTCCGGGTATCATCACTCCGGGTGAGTGTAAGATAGGTATCATGCCAGGGCATATCCACCTGCCTGGAAAAGTCGGTATTCTCTCTCGTTCGGGAACGCTAACCTATGAGGCTGTTAAACAGACCACGGACCATGGCTTTGGTCAATCGACCTGTGTCGGTATTGGTGGTGACCCAATTCCAGGCTCTAACTTTATTGATATCTTATCGCGATTTCAGGAAGACCCAGCCACTGAAGCGATCGTTATGATTGGCGAAATTGGTGGTACGGCAGAAGAGGAAGCGGCGGCGTTCATTAAAGAGCATGTGACTAAGCCAATTGTCTCTTATATTGCGGGTGTTACTGCACCTCCGGGTAAGCGTATGGGACACGCCGGAGCAATTATTGCTGGCGGTAAAGGCACGGCTGATGAAAAGTTTGCTGCTCTGGAAGATGCCGGTGTTAAGACCGTGCGAAGCCTTGCACAGATTGGCGACGGTCTGCGCGAAATTACTGGATGGTAAACTAGCCCACCACCATGCCTATGGTGGTGTACTGCATTGTGGCTGTCACTGATACGTGACAGTCACTTAGTGTTCTTGTTGAGCCTGATTATCCGGAACTATCTCTGTTGCATGAATCCCTTTGGGACCGTCTGCTAACGTGAATGAGACTGCCTGACCAGCTTTCAAGCTTTTATAGCCTTCCATAGTAATTGTTGAGTAGTGTACGAATATATCATCACCACCTTTTTCAGGTTCTATAAAACCATAACCCTTGGCGTTGTTGAACCACTTTACTGTACCCGTTGCCACATTAACCTCCGCTAAATAAAATCTTTGTAGCAGTTAACATTATAAGCAGTTGAAGCGTAATTTAAAGTCGCAGCTTTAGTAAAACGACACTAAAAGTTATGATTTGACGCCATTTTAAAGTTAAACGACAGATTGACGCAAAAAATCACCTACTGGCTGACTCTTGAAAAGGGGAAACTTGAACAAATAATACTTATAATGAAATTTCAATCTTTTATAATTAGTTATTCTGAATCTAACTTAACAAGTCCATGAGCAATAAAGAGCGTTTTGATTTAGACGTTGCTGAGGCACGTCCTGAACTGAAAAAACCACCCATGTACGAGGTGTTACTCATCAACGATGATTACACCCCTATGGATTTTGTGGTCGAAGTACTGACCTATTTTTTCTCGATGAACAGTGAAAAAGCGACCCAAGTTATGTTGCAAGTGCACAACGAGGGACAGGGCGTCTGTGGCGTGTTTCCGCACGATGTAGCTGAAACAAAGGTCGCTCAAGTGGTGGCATTTGCGAAAAAACATCAGCACCCTTTGATGTGTATTTCAAAAAAACTTGATGATGATGAATAATGACCGTATAAGTTTATAAGACAACTAACATTTGTGAGTAATTATGCTGAGTAAAGATCTAGAGCAAACCCTAAGCCAGGCGTTCCAGCAAGCCAGAGATAAAGGTCATGAGTTCATGACGGTAGAGCATCTGTTGCTGGCATTGTTAGATAATGTGGTTGCAGTTGCGGTTCTCAAAGCTTGCGGTGCTGATTTAAGTGCCATGCGCTCTGATTTAACATCATTCATTGATGAAACCACCCCCTTGCTTCCGGATGACGATGATGCACGTGAGACGCAGCCAACACTGGGATTCCAACGTGTGTTGCAAAGAGCCGTTTTCCACGTCCAGTCGTCTGGTAAGAAAGAGGTTACGGGTGCTAATATACTGGTCGCAATTTTCAGTGAGCAAGAAAGTCAGGCTGTATACATACTACAGCACAATGACATATCTCGTCTGGATGTCGTGAATTACATCTCTCATGGCATCTCTAAAATCCAAGGTGAGGAGGCGTCTGAGTTTGAAGACGAGGATGAGGAAACGATTGAGGAAGTGCCAGCCAGCGATACAGCACTTGGTAAGTATGCTTCTAACCTGAACCAAATGGCCGAGGAAGGACGTATCGACCCACTGGTTGGTCGTGAGAAAGAGATTGAGCGTCTGATACAGGTTCTGTGTCGTCGACGTAAAAACAACCCACTATTTGTCGGTGATGCTGGCGTAGGTAAGACAGCAATTGCTGAAGGATTGGCACGTAAGATTGTCGAGGGTGATGTTCCTGAAGTTATCGCGGACGCCAAGATTTATTCATTAGATTTAGGCAATTTGCTCGCAGGCACCAAATATCGCGGTGATTTTGAGAAGCGTCTTAAAGCCGTGATTAAAGAACTAACCAACGAAGAGGGCAGTATTCTCTTCATTGATGAAATCCACACTATCATTGGTGCTGGTGCTGCTTCAGGTGGTGTCATGGATGCCTCTAATTTGGTCAAGCCAGTCTTGGCCACAGGTGAACTTAAATGCATGGGCTCAACCACATTTGAGGAGTATCGCGGTATCTTCGAAAAAGATCGTGCACTCGCCAGACGGTTCCAGAAAATAGATATCAATGAGCCAACCGTGGATGAGACCGTGGATATCCTCATGGGCTTGAAATCACGTTATGAGAAACATCATGACGTTAGATACTCATCACGTGCGATCCGCTCGGCTGCTGAATTGTCAGCACGTTATATTAACGACAGGCAATTGCCAGATAAGGCGATTGACGTGATTGATGAAGTAGGTGCTAATCAGCGTATACAGCCAGTCTCCAAGCGTAAGAAAATGATCAGTGTGCGTGATATTGAAGATATCGTATCTAAAATCGCACGCGTGCCACCTAAAACAGTCACAAGCTCTGATGTCTCGTCATTGAAGGATCTGGAGCACGAGTTGAAGATGGTCGTGTTTGGTCAGGATTCCGCGATTGAGACCCTGTCATCAGCGATTAAGCTATCCCGCTCTGGACTCGGATCAGAGGATAAACCGGTTGGTTCATTCTTGTTTGCCGGCCCAACCGGTGTCGGTAAGACAGAGGTGACTAAGCAATTGGCACGTATCATGGGCATAGAACTAATACGCTTTGATATGTCGGAATACATGGAACGTCATACTGTGTCTCGTCTGATCGGCGCACCACCGGGATATGTTGGCTACGATCAGGGTGGCTTGCTCACTGAAGCGGTCAACAAAAATCCGCATGCGGTGTTATTACTGGATGAGATTGAGAAGGCACACCGCGAAGTGTACAACATCCTGCTTCAGGTCATGGATCATGGTACGTTGACAGATAATAATGGCCGTAAAGCGGACTTCAGAAATATAATTATCGTAATGACAACCAATGCTGGTGCCGAAGAAATGGCGAAATCAAGCATGGGCTTTGTGGCACAGGATAAATCACATGATAATGCTGAGGCCATCAAGCGAGTATTCTCACCAGAATTCAGAAATCGTCTCGATGCCACCGTGTGGTTCAAATCACTGGATAAAGAAATCCTTGAATCTGTGGTGGATAAGTTCATTGTTGAACTGCAAACCAAACTGGATGATAAGGGTGTCAGTATCGAAGTGGATGATCTGGCCCGTGATTGGCTAATCAAGAACGGCTTTGATGATCAGATGGGCGCCCGTCCGATGGATCGTCTCATTAAAAACTCAATCAAGAAGCAGTTGGCTGATGAAATTCTGTTCGGCAGCTTAGCGAAAGGCGGCCAGGTGAAGGTGACTTCAGATGGCAAAGAGTTGCAGTTTAAGATTCAGGAACGAAAGTCCAAAGAGCTCGTGAAACTAGGGAAGGATAGTCAATAAAGACTATCTTTCACTATCTTTCTCTGAAAACGATTCTTCCTTTAGACAGGTCGTAAGGTGTCAATTGAACGGTGACATTATCTCCGGTCAAGATGCGGATGTAGTGCTTACGCATTTTTCCTGAAATGTGAGCAGTTACCACGTGACCAT
>CAZLIR010000127.1:0-6863 GCA_964559635.1 uncultured Enterobacterales bacterium | reverse complement strand
CAACTGGATTGTGGGTAATAATTCCGGTCAATGCATACTTGAGGTTCGACTTGCCCCTGGTGGTTTGATACTTAATGTCCGAGAAATTTCCGGTGGTGCAGACTTGTGTCGCTCGGCAAAGGCGGCTGTCTATAAATCAGAACCACTGCCAGTCTCTACCGACCCAACTGTATTTTCCAAAATGCGTACTCTAGAACTAACTTTAGACCCGAGAGATAATTAACTATGTTTTATCGATTAGCGATTATTGTGTTGTTCATCCTTGCCAGTGCTCAGACCTTGGCGGATGATGTATTACAAATCCGAATCACCCAGGGCATCGAGGATGCCAGACCCATTGCGATTGTGCCGTTTCGCTTCAACGGTAGCAATCCGTCTCCACATGTCATTGAGCGCATCATAGCTGCGGATTTACAACGCTCGGGACAATTTCGCCCCCTGGCGAATAGTCAGATGCCAGAATTCCCTGAATCAGCCTCGAAGATCACCATCAGCAAATGGCGGGCGCTCGGCATTGAGGCTGTTGTGACTGGCACTGTGACTGAACTTCCCGGCGGTTCATATCGCGTGACATATGAACTCGTAGATATTTTTCAGAATCAAGGGCGTGACAGCTTAACGGTACAAAATGGGTCACTGGTGCAACGAACATCACCGATCCTGCTATCACGTCAGGCCACCGTCAATAGTGCCTCTTATCGAATGTATGCGCATCAAATAGCCGATGCAATTTTCGAGAAGCTCACCGGCGTTCGGGGCGCATTTGCGACGCGTATTGCCTATGTCGCAATTAATGATGGTGAGGTAAATCCATATCGTCTGTATGTCGCTGACTCTGATGGTTACGCGCCACAGCGACTGCTGGCATCGAAAGATCCGGTCATGTCACCCAATTGGTCACCCGATGCGCGCAAACTTGCCTATGTCAGTTTTGAGAACGGTAACTCTGAGATTTGGGTTCAGAATATCTACACCGGCAAGCGCGACAAGATTTCCAGCTTTTCCGGCATCAACTCTGCGCCTGCCTGGTCACCGGATGGTAAACAAATAGCGATCTCCTTATCCAAGGACGGTAATTCAGAGATTTATGTCTACAATCTGGAGACTAAGCAATACAAGCGCATTACTAATCACACCGCGATAGATACCGAGCCTTCTTGGTCACCAGATGGACGCATGCTGTTGTTTACCTCGGATCGCGGTGGACGACCACAAATCTACACCAAACGTATTGATAGCTTTAGTACCCCCAAGCGTATTAGCTGGGAAGGGGACTACAATGCCGGTGCCAGTTATTCATCTGATGGTAAGTCAGTGGTAATGGTGCATCGTAACAACGGTATTTACCATATTGCTCGGCTAGATCTGCAAACGGGGTTTGTCGATGTGCTAACGGATACGTTTTTAGATGAGTCACCATCAATCGCACCAAACTCAAGCATGGTTATCTATGCGACGTCACATCAGGGACGTAAAGTGCTTGGTGCGGTCTCAATGGACGGTCGTTTCAAAGCCCGACTGCCGTCCAGCTCCGGTGGTGTTCGGGCACCAGCCTGGTCGCCCTATCTGCGTTAAGCCTGCAATTTAAGTCAGATCCTCACAAATTCCCCTCAGTAGGCTTACATGAGAGTTTCTACTGCGGGGTATTGTTTGTAATTTAAGTGTCTTTATGTAAAGATATTATATCTTAGTGTAAAGATATAATAACTAAATATAGCATTGAGGTTGTTATGGATCAGATAGCAAACGCAGATGCGGCATTATTCGATCTACTCTTGGCAGTATCTCGAAAGGTCGATAAAAAGTACCAACAACTATTATCTAATATGGATATACGACGCTCCGAGTATGAGGTGCTTTTGTCTCTCAGATGTCATGGTAAACCCTATGCGATGACGCCAAATGACTTGTTAGAGCAGGTGAGTATTACTTCCGGTGCGCTGACGGCCTGTGTTAACCGACTAATCTCACGCAAGTATGTGATCCGTGTTCAGGATAAGAAAGATCAGCGCTCAAAGCCGGTGGTCCTGACCGATAAAGGCAAGCAGATCATCGATCAATACGCGCAAACACTCCCTGAGCATGCATCAGTCATTGCCCAACCACTCACTGATAATGAAAAGCTTATATTGCGTACACTTTTGCGCAAGCTATCAATATAGACTCCGAGCATTTACTCCACACACTTCACTCATAATTCTGATTTAATTGAGCTATCTGGCTAATTTTATTATAAAAATGTGTCATAAACTGCGTTATAAAGGCTTTTAAAGTGTGACAATGAGCATTACAATGTGCGTTTCGCGTACATTGTGCAGTGTGCGAACGGTACATTTAAAATCTTATAGGAGCTTCTCGATGCCTTTCGAAAAATTAAACAAGTTATTGGTCGCATTTGTCTGTGCTTTTGCACTAGCGGCTTGTCAGACTACACCTGAAGAAGAAGTTGTAGTAGAAACAGATCCAGTACCAACAGAAACTGTTGAGACCAATACCGTCACTGAGCCAGTGATTAGCGCTGAAGAGCGTATGCGTATGGAAAGCGAAGAGAAGCGTAAAGAGCGAACTATCTACTTCGAATTCGATGATACAACTGTCAAAGCTGACTATCTTGAAGTACTTGAGCTTCATGCCAAATTCCTCATGGAATCAGGTATGACTGTAACTTTAGAAGGTCATGCTGATGAGCGTGGTACTCCGGCATACAACCTTGCACTGGGTGAGGGTCGTGGTAACGCTGTTAAGCAATATCTTATGAACTATGGCTTGTCAGACAGTCAAATCAATGTTGTTTCGTATGGTGAGGAGCGCCCAGCTGCTTCTGGTCAAGACGAAATGTCATGGGCTAAAAACCGCCGCGTTGAGCTCGTTTACCGATAAGCTTTATTGGTAAACAATGACAAAAGCCAAATTGTACCAAACCATAAGCAAGCCACAGGCACTCGTCCTGTGGTTTGTTTTATTGGTCTCACCTACTGTTCTTGACGCCGCAGCTGAGGTCAGGCGCGCAGCGTCTGTAGAGGACAAGGTCGAGCAACTGGAGAAGCAGCTGCAAACAGCCAATCGTATGCGAGCTGAGTTTCAATTCCAGATCACCAATTTGCAAAAAGAAGTCCGCGATTTACGCGGTCTTTTAGAAGAACAAGCTTATCTAATCGAACAGCTCACAGGTCGTCAGCGAGACATTTTCCGCGATTTGGATGATCTGCGCACACAAACGCCATCCACGAGTGGCGGCTCGACCACGGTGACACCAACACCACCGGTTGATAATAGTGGACCATCCACGATGCAAAATAACGCGACCAGTGGCTCAACGCCATCAGTGAGTGATGCTGATATCCGCAAACAATATGACGATATCTTCCCCATGGTTCGTGCCAAGCGTTTCGATGAAGCCATTGTTGAATATCAAAAGTTCATCGCCGCCTATCCTGACAGTAGTTTTGTTTCCAGTGCACGATACTGGTTAGGACAAATCTATAATGTTCAGGGACGTACCGATGAGGCACAGGGCGAGTACCTACTAGTCATACAGGATATTGATGCGCCTAAAGCGCCAGATGCCCTACTAAAATTAGGTGAGTTACTGGAAAAGCGTGGACAGACTGACCAAGCAACACAGTACTACCAACAACTGCTACAACAATACCCTGACAGCAATCCAGCGCGATTCGCCCAGGCACGACTCGACGGACTGAGTAACTAGGCCAATTCCACTAGCTTATTGCATCACTTATTGATATTATCGCCCACCCTCAAATCTGAGGTAAAAAACAGTGAGCGAAGTACGAATAACAGAAATTTTTCATTCTCTGCAAGGTGAGTCCAGTTTGACGGGCCTACCGACGGTATTCGTGCGCCTGACAGGCTGCCCCCTGCGTTGTGTCTATTGTGATACCGAATACGCTTTCAATGGCGGTAAAAAGCAGACCATTGATCAGATTCTAGAAACGGTCGCTTCCTATGATTGTGAGCGCGTGTGTGTCACGGGTGGTGAACCACTGGCACAACCAGAGTGCCTGACATTACTCACTAGCCTCTGTGATAGTGGATACCAGGTCTCGATTGAAACCTCGGGGGCGATGGACGTCTCGATGGTGGACTCACGCGTGATAAAAGTGATGGATCTCAAAACCCCGGATTCCGGTGAAATGGCGCGTAATCGCTATGACAACATCTATTCACTTGATAGTAAGGATCAGGTGAAGTTTGTGATTGCCAGTAAAACCGATTATGACTGGTCTACCATGCAAGTCGCGCAGTACAAGTTAAATGAAAAGTTAGAAGTACTCTTTTCACCCGTCTATGAAAAATTAGCGCCTGCAACTTTAGCTCAGTGGATCTTGGACGACCGTCTTGAGGTTCGCATGCAGGTTCAGCTACACAAAATTTTGTGGGGAGAGCAACAGGGTGTCTGATCCTAAAACCAATCCAAAGGCCGTCATTCTGATATCGGGAGGCTTAGACTCTGCCACTGTTATCGCCCAAGCTAAGTCAGAGGGCTATGACTGTTATGCCTTGAGTTTTGATTACTCCCAACGCCATCAGGTTGAGCTAAATGCCGCTGAACGCCTATGTCAGCAGTTCGGCGCGAAAGAGCATAAGGTTATCAAACTCGATTTGTCTCAAATTGGTGGTTCGGCACTGACCGATGACTCAATCGCCGTGCCTGAGGACGAAACGAGCGGCATTCCAGTCACCTATGTGCCGGCACGCAACACCATCTTCTTATCAGTGGCACTCGGTTGGGCGGAAGTATTAGGTGCCGATCGAATTTTTGTCGGTGTTAACGCCGTAGACTACTCCGGTTATCCCGACTGCCGTCCAGAATACATTGCGGCGTTTGAAAAAGTCGCGAACCTGGCCACTAAAATGGGCGTTGAGGATAATAGTATTCGCATCGTCACGCCATTAATTGATTTAACCAAAGCTGAGATTATCCAGAAGGGCGTTTCACTAGGCGTAGATTACAGCCAGACCGTGTCATGTTATCAGGCGGATGAGCAAGGTCGAGCTTGTGGCAAGTGTGACAGCTGCAGACTCCGCCGTCAGGGCTTTGAAGACGCCGGAATCAGTGATCCGACCGTGTATATACCCCTTTCCTGAATACTCAGGTATAATACGCGCCGATTTGACTGGCCTGTACAAAAAATAACCGGCCAAAATGACAGAATTTCAAGAGTTAGCGCACCTTCGGGTGCGTTAGTTTATGTAAAGATTTACTTATTTATCAATTATTTATTAACAACTATCAGGTAGACATACATTATGACTATGGAACGTACTTTTTCTATCATTAAGCCAGATGCAGTAGCTAAAAATGTTATCGGTGAGATTTACTCACGTTTTGAACACGCTGGTTTACGCATTATCGCGTCAAAAATGGTTCACATGAGCCAAGAGCAAGCGGAAGGTTTCTACGCTGAGCACAAAGAGCGTCCTTTCTTCCCAGACCTAATTGCTTTTATGACGTCAGGTCCTGTGATGGTTCAGGTGCTGGAAGGTGACAACGCCGTACTTGCGAATCGTGAAATTATGGGCGCAACAAACCCACAAGAAGCACTTCGCGGTACAATTCGTTCTGACTATGCAGAAACACTTGATGAGAACGCAGTTCACGGCTCTGACGCCCTGACTTCGGCAGAGCGTGAAATTAACTATTTCTTCTCAGCGGAAGAAATCTGCGAACGCACTCGATAAGCGAGCGACTGATGTCTGAAACAAGCAGCGAAAAAATTAATTTACTCAACCTGTCTGCTGATGGGTTGCGTGCGCTGTTTGTTGACCTCGATGAAAAGCCGTTCCGGGCAACTCAGGTTCTCAAGTGGATTCACCAGTTCGGTGCTGATAACTTCGATGACATGACCAATGTTTCTAAAGCGCTTCGTGAGCGTTTAAGTGAGATTAGTGTTATTCAGGGACCTGAGTTACTCAAAGAAGAGCATTCCGATGATGGCACCATCAAGTGGGCACTCAAGCTCGGTTGTGGTCAGGCGGTAGAAACCGTCTTTATCCCGGAAAAAAATCGTGGCACCCTGTGTGTCTCTTCGCAAATTGGTTGTGTGGTGGATTGCAGCTTCTGCTCAACCGGCCATCAGGGATTCAATCGTAATCTGACACTGGCTGAAATTATTGGTCAGGTGTGGTTTGCGATGCGATATTTTGGCAGTGCCAAGGTCACCGGTGAGCGCAAAATATCGAATGTCGTCATGATGGGTATGGGCGAGCCGCTGCTCAACTTTGAGCCGGTCGTTGATACATTAAATCTGCTCATGGATGACAATGCTTACGGCTTATCTAAGCGGCGTGTGACACTGAGCACCTCCGGGATATTGCCTGCACTTGATAAATTGCAAGAGCGAGCCGATGTCGCATTAGCCATTTCATTACATGCCCCGAATGATCAGTTGCGTGATGAACTGGTACCCATCAATAAAAAGTATCCGATTAAAGATCTACTGCACTCGGTGAAAAAGTACCTGGATAAATCATCGGCAGCGAAAAAAGTCACGATCGAATATGTCATGATCGACGGTGTCAATGATTCCCTCAAAAATGCTAAACAACTGGTTAAAGTACTGCGTGGGATCCCCTGTAAAGTTAACCTAATCCCGTTTAACCCATTTCCCGAAAATGATTACCTCACTTCAGCAGAAGAAAACATGCGTGCATTTGAACTAGAGCTACTGTCTCATGGTATGATAGTGACACGTCGAAAGACACGTGGTGATGACATTGATGCGGCTTGCGGACAACTGGTCGGTAAAGTCAATGACAGAACGCGTTATGCTGAGCGTAAATATAAGAAGAGTATACCCATACAACAGGTACCAAATTAGGGAGGTTAATAACAAATGCGT
>CAZLIR010000126.1:0-6868 GCA_964559635.1 uncultured Enterobacterales bacterium | reverse complement strand
CTCTTCGGGTAGCTGACATCACCTATCACGCCTCAGCCATGTTATTTCTGTTCAATATTTGGCGTTGGGTTTATTTGTTAAAACGTTAATCAGATTTGCCAATTTTCAAGCTACTGCTCGACTAATTTATGTTAGAATTTAGCCCTCAATTAACCGCTAATTATAAGAACCCACTGTGGCCAAACTGTATTTCTATTATTCATCGATGAATGCTGGTAAGTCGACTTCCTTACTGCAGTCAAGTTACAACTATCGTGAGCGGGGTATGCATACCCTGGTGTTAACACCAGAGTTAGATAACCGCTATGGTACAGGTCAGGTTACCTCACGGATTGGTTTGAGTGCTGAGGCAAAAATCTTTGACCGCGAGGAAGATTTACTGGCCCTGATTATTGCGGAAAATAAACAGCAAAACCTCGACTGTATTCTTATCGATGAAGCGCAATTTCTTACCCGAAAACAGGTGTTTGAACTTGGTCGAGTGACTGATGAGATGAATATCCCTGTTTTGGCCTATGGTATTCGCACTGACTTTGCCGGGGAGCCGTTTGAGGGTAGCAAATATTTATTGGCCTGGGCTGATAATTTGAAGGAGCTAAAAGCTATCTGTCATTGTGGTAATAAAGCAACCATGGTTGTTCGTGTGGATGCTGATGGCGATGTGGTGAAATCGGGAGCACAGGTTGAAATCGGTGGAAACGACCGTTATGTCTCGGTCTGTCGTTATCATCATACGAAAGGGTTTTACGACCTTGAGGAGATAGAATCTTGAAAACTGCCGTGTTAATTATACTCGATGGTATGGGTGTCGGAGATGCCCCCGATGCTGAAGCATATGGTGATGTGGGTACAAATACCTTTGTGAACATGTCTCGAGTGACTGGTGGGGTAAATATCCCAACTCTGGAATCACTCGGTATTGGTAACATCGCACCGATTGAAGCCGTGGATCAGGTCTCTAACCCGCGGGCGTCTTACGGTCGACTGGAAGAGATTTCCATGGGTAAAGACTCGACGACTGGCCACTGGGAGCTGATGGGTGTGGTAACAGAGAAGGCTTTCCCGACCTATCCAGATGGTTTCCCAGAGGATGTGTTGGCAGAATTTACCGCCCGTACGGGATACGGCGTCATTGGTAACAAGGCGGCGAGTGGTACCGAGATTATCAAAGAGCTTGGTGAAGCACATCTGAACAGCGGTAAGTTGATTGTTTACACCTCGGCAGATAGTGTATTTCAGATAGCAGCACACGACTCAGTCTGCTCGTTGGAGGAGTTATATCGTGTCTGTGAGATAAGCCGTGAACTACTGGCCGGAGAGCACAATGTCAGCCGTGTCATTGCACGACCATTCACAGGCGCAATTGGGCATTTCGAGCGCACGCCGTACCGAAAAGACTACTCTGTTTCTCCGCCGACCAGTCTGCTATTGAATCAGCTAACCGACTCGGGTGTACAGGTTGAATCCATCGGTAAGATTTATGATCTCTACAACGGCATGGGTATCGACAAGTCGTATGTTTCCAAGTCCAATGCCGAGGGAATGGACATGCTGATGAGCGTTTACAATCAACCCGCCGAGCAAGATCGCCTGCTACTGCTGAATCTGGTCGATTTCGATATGCTGTGGGGACATCGTAATGATCCACACGGTATGAAGCAGGGACTAGAAATATTTGATCAGTGGCTGGCAGGATTTCTCGAGCAGATGCGCGAAGGTGACACCGTCTACATGACCGCCGATCACGGTAATGATCCTACCGGAACCAGCACTGATCACTCGCGTGAGCATGTGCCAATTATTGTCTATACTCAAGGACAAGAATCCGGCGCCAACCTAGGAGTTCGTAAGGGATTTATGGATGTCGGTGCGAGTTTAGCGGATTACTTTAGTGTTCGTTATCAAGGACCGGGCAGGTCTTTCTATACTGAACTTAATCAGGTGCACTAACGGTTATTAATTCGCCTTCAGGCGCTATTTGTTGCCAAAGTAGTGTTGCTTCCAGATATCCGACTGACTCTGTCGCAGGCTGATCTTTAACCATCACTGTCAACCGCTTAAAGGCGACCTCAGACATACGATGTGATAGCGGTTCACCACTAAAATGCGCCAGAATCAAAGCAACCGACAGGGCACTTAAACCAGGATTGTAGGCCGCTGACTCTAGTGAGAATCCTGCATATTGCTTACCTGACGCCATTTCCAGCATACAGGCAACAGGACGCTCACTATAAGGTGCATAACTAAATCGAAACGCTGTGGCTAATAGTTCGTCACTCGACAGTGTATTCAGACTGAGCCCCTGAGGTGGTTGATAGGCTGACTTATTCAGATCTTCCGGGCTAAACGCTCTCGGTAACAGCTCTGATAATTCAATCACTTCTGTGTTTGAGATACTCAATGGTAAATGTGTGAGTGTCTTGTGTTCATGTAACAATTGTCGGCACATGCCACAGGGAGTTGCGTTGAGTGCCAGAGAGCCCACTTTATCACCATGCGCTGAAACGATTGCTGTAGCAGCTTGCTCGGCATGAATGGTGTAATTCATCCCTACATCAGTGAATTCAATATTCGCACCCAAATATAGATTCGGATAGCCAGATGCATCATGTTTAATTCCCATCGCGACCACACCAACAATAAATTGTGACAGAGGGGCAATAGTATAGGTTTCCGCTAACGGCAGTAGCTGACGTTGTAACTGACCGACGTTAATATTCAGTAAATCACAGAGTATTTTGACCTTGGCAGCTGGAAGTCGTCCCACATGAATAGTGGATAATACCTCCAGTGCCTCGTCTGGCCAGTCAGGAAAGAGGGCGTTAAGCGGTTGTGTCATTAGCCCGCGACGCTGATGAAGATCCCGGCTAGTGTCGCACTCATCAGATTGGCCAGCGTTCCCGCCATGAGCGCTTTTATACCAAATTGCGCTATTTCATGACGCCGGCTAGGAACCAGACTACCTAAACCACCCAACAAGATGGCTATGGAAGATAAGTTGGCAAAGCCACACAGGGCAAAAGTAATGATAGCTTGTGATTGAGTCAGCAACTCGGCCTTCACTTGAACAAATTCAACATAGGCAACAAATTCATTCAGGATAATTTTTTGTCCGATCAGACTGCCAGCAACGCCAGCTTCATCCCAAGGTATGCCGATCAAATAGGCAATAGGCGAGAACAGCCAGCCCAATATGGCTTGCAAGGTGATCTCTTCGTAACCAAAGATGCCGCCAATGCCCTGAATAGCCCCGTTGGCAAGGGCAATGAGCGCCACGAAAGCAATTAACATGGCCCCGACATTAACAGCCAGCATTAATCCACTTGTGGCGCCTGCAGCGGCAGCATCAATCACATTAGTGTGCTCTTTTTTGCCGGTCTCTTCATACTCGTCCTGAGCTTTTGGACTTTCAGTTTCGGGCATGATGATTTTTGCCATCAACAGACCACCGGGAGCGGCCATGAAGCTGGAGGCAATTAAGTATTTCAGCTCAACACCCAGATTGGCATAACCGGCCATAATTGAACCGGCGATGGATGCCATTCCACCGACCATGACAGCAAATAATTCTGAACGTGTCAGACCCAGCAGGTAGGGCTTAATGACCAGTGGTGCCTCTGTCTGACCAACAAAAATATTGGCAGTTGCAGACATCGATTCAGCATGGCCTGTACCCATGATTTTCCTGATAGAGCCACCAATAATTCGTACAAAAAATTGCATGATGCCCAAGTGATATAAAATCGCAATCAGTGATGAGAAAAAGATCAGAATGGGAAGTAAATTAAAGGCAAAAATGAAGCCTAGTTTCTGTTTACCCAAATCGCCAAATACGAACTCAATGCCTACATTGGAGTAATTGATGATGTTCTGTAGCACCGATGACACACTGTCGAGCGCCTCGCGACCAGCATCAAAGTATAAAACAAAACCAGCGAAAGCAGCTTGTAAAACAAACGCCATAACGACTGTTCTGATGTTGATGGCCTTCCGGTTTTCCGATAATAAAACGGCAATGCCCAGTAAGACGATTATTCCGATAAAAGCCACAATTTACTCCAAGTATGCAATGTAATTATATGATATATATGAATATTTATTATTTTAATCTAGCCTTTTGTGCCGAATATCTTATCTCCGGCATCACCCAGTCCAGGTAGAATATAGCCATTTTCATTCAGCCTGTCATCAATCGTCGCGGTAAATATATCGACATCAGGATGAGCGTTGGTGATATTCTCAATACCCTCAGGAGCAGCCACGAGAACCAACGCCTTAATATTTTGACAACCAGCCTTCTTAAGAAGTGTCAAAGCGGCATCTAATGAACCACCAGTAGCAAGCATCGGATCAATCACCAGAGCCAGGCGATCCTCAATACCATTCACTAAATTCTCATAGTAGGCAACCGGCTCAAGTGTTTCCTCATTACGATACAGACCGACGACACTAATGCGCAGATTTGGCATCAATTTCAGGATGCCCTCAACCATACCATTTCCGGCTCGCAGAATCGGTACCAAGGTGGCTTTTTTACCGGCAATACGCTCAGCTTCTAGAGGTCCTTGCCAGGTTTCAATTTCGTAACTCTCAAGTGGTAAGTCACGGCAGGCTTCATAGGCCAGAAGTGAACTAATCTCGGAAACAACCTGACGAAATTGTGCGGTAGTGACATCTGACTTTCGTAACAAAGCCATTTTATGTTTAATCAATGGGTGATTAAGTTCAGTCACTGCCATGCTGGGTATCTCCTCTGATAGTTATAACGCGCTTCAGGTATTTCTAGTCCCCGTACGGTATCCAAATGTTCTTCACTTCAGTGGCCTGTTGCAAGAACTGTCGCTCTTGACCGGTCTTGAACCAATCCCAGTGCTGACCTTGATTGACCCAAGTACGCTTCAAGTTAGCGACAGAGGCCTTCTCGACTGTGGCACAACCTGCTTCTGAACCATGATACCAGATACTATCGACTTGCATATGCTCGGCCATTACTTTTGCCAATTCATCGCGATTTCCGGTGACGATGTTTATAACACCCGCTGGAATATCGGAAGTCTCAAATACCTGATATAAATCAGTCGCAACTAGTGGTGCTGTTTGAGAGGGGACTGTCACAACGGTATTACCCATAGCAACCGCAGGCAGGATTAATCCTAGTAGCGATAACAACGGGCTGTCATCCGGTGCACAGATACCAATCACACCCACAGCCTCATTCATAGCCAGGGTCACACCACGCATCGGCGGTGAATGGACAGCACCCTCGTATTTGTCACACCAGGCAGCGTAGGTGAATATTAGATTAATACTCGCGTCAAACTCTGCTTCAGCCTCAGAGGTGCCATAGCCCACAGAATGCTGGAGGCGAGTGCAGAACTCTTGTTTACGATAACTTAAGTTTTCAGCGAGGTAGTAAAGAATCTGCGCCTTTGTATGCTGAGTGGCACTGGCCCAGCCGGCAGCTTTAGCTGCAGCTTCAACGGCATTGCGAATATCTTTACGATTGCCTTCCGGCACGCGACCGATAGCAGTGCCCGCGGCATTGTTGACGGTCAGCGTATTTTCATTATCAGAGCGCTTTTGCTTACCGCCGATGTATAGTTTCGCAGTTTGGTTCACACCCGTGATTCCGATTGCTGCCCCTGTATCACGGGCATTTGCGGTGTCATAACTCGGCGCGTCGGTCGCTAAACCATCAACTGGCTTCATGTAATCGAGCATGCCTTCTTTACCGCCTTCGCGACCCATGCCTGACTCTTTATAACCACCAAAACCGCATGAGGCATCAAAGCGATTTGAGGTATTGACCCAGACGACTCCGGCTTTTAACTGCGGCGCGACATCAAGGGCACGATTGATATTATCTGACCAGATGGTTGCAGCTAATCCATAAGTCGTGTTGTTCGCGAGTGCAATGGCTTCCCGTTGTTCACGGAATACCAGGGTACTTAACACTGGACCGAAGATTTCCTCTCGCGCTGCGATGTTAACGGTATTCATATCACTCAGTAGGGTTGGTGGGTAGAAACATCCGCCCTCTGGCATAGCAACATCGGGTTGATAGCAGGTAGCACCTTCAGCCACACTCTGTTCAACAATCGAAGATATACGTTGCTTTTGGATCGGATCAACGATGGCACCGACATCGGTATTTTTGTCCAGTGGTGAACCAACGATGAGCTTATTCATGCGTTGCTTAACCTTTTCTATAAACCTGTCGGCAATCGTCTCCTGTACTAATAAACGCGAGCCAGCACAGCATACCTGACCCTGATTGAACCAGATGGAGTCGACTAAGCCCTCAACTGCGCTATCAATGTCGGCATCATCAAACACGATGTAGGGTGATTTACCCCCGAGTTCTAGCGTGAGTTTCTTACCCGAGCCGGCGGTTTGTTCACGAATACGTCGACCGACAGCGGTAGAGCCAGTAAAGGCGATTTTATCGATATCCGGATGATTGACGATCATCTCACCAACAGCTCCGTCACCGGTTACCACATTAACTACGCCCTCTGGTAAGCCCGCTTCGGCGAATAATTCTGTCAACATTAGCAGCGATAATGAGGTGTACTCCGCCGGTTTAATCACCACCGTATTACCGGCGGCAATCGCCGGAGCTATCTTCCAGGCAGCCATTAATAACGGGAAGTTCCACGGAATAACCTGACCAATGACTCCGATGGGCTGATAACCGGCATGTTCGGTCTCAGATAACTGAGCCCAACCAGCATGATAGTAAAAGTGGCGGATAACCAGCGGTACATCAGCTGTTTTCGATTCCCGGATGGATTTACCGTTATCCATGGTCTCAAGCACCGGCAGCGAACGGGCCTTTTGCTGAATTAGTCTGGCAATGGCATATAAA
>CAZLIR010000125.1:0-6877 GCA_964559635.1 uncultured Enterobacterales bacterium | reverse complement strand
AGTGGTCTGCTGGGTTATTTTGATGTCAGCGTTGCCGATCCGCGGCCTGAGGGTAGCTCCGGTCGTGCAGCCGATGGCATGATCACCGTCGTATCGCTCATGAATGCTGAGGGATTGCAGCGGATTGTCACTGGTTTGGTGACAAACTTCACTGGTTTTGCCCCACTTGGGACAGTACTTGTGGCGATGCTGGGCGTAGCAGTAGCAGAGCATTCTGGTCTACTTTCTACAGCTATGCGTTCACTGGTGATGAATGCCTCAAAGCGCATGGTTACCTTTACGGTAGTTTTCGCCGGCATTGTTTCCAATACGGCATCTGAGCTGGGTTATGTGGTTCTAATTCCACTGGCAGCGATGATCTTCCATTCTTTAGGCAGACATCCACTGGCCGGTTTGGCGGCAGCCTTTGCAGGTGTTTCAGGAGGCTACAGCGCTAACCTATTACTCGGCACGGTTGACCCGTTATTATCCGGCATTACCGAAGCGGCAGCCCATCTACTCGATCCAGCCTACAGTGTAGGACCTGAAGTGAATTGGTACTTTATGTTCGTCAGTACCTTTGTCATCTCAATTGCGGGTGCATTCATTACTGAGAAGATCGTCGAGCCGCGCCTTGGGCCATATAGTAATGATATGGCTTCGATCGATCTTGGCGAACAGAAGATGGATAAGCCATCAGCAGCTGAGATGCGTGGACTCAAGGCGGCTGGTTGGGCCTTCTTGGCAGTGGTGCTAATACTGGCGATGACAGTAACTCCGGGTGTCGATTTCCCGGGCTTTGGTATCTTACTAAACCCTGAAACCGGCAAAATTGGCGGCTCTCCGTTCCTGAAGGGCATTGTGGTGTTTATCTTCCTATCATTCGCGGCTGTGGGTTACGTCTATGGTCGTGTGGCTGGAACCATGAAAACCGATCGCGATGTGATTGATGCCATGGCAAAGAGCCTTGGCAGTCTCGGCCTATACATAACACTGGTATTCTTTGCGGCACAGTTTGTGGCCTTTTTTAAGTGGACTAATCTGGGTACTGTACTGGCAGTTAAGGGCGCTGCATTCCTACAATTTATGGGTTTGGATGGTCCGGAAGTATTTGTTCTGTTCATCATGATGTGTGCCATGATCAACCTGTCACTGGGAAGTGCATCGGCGCAATGGGCGGTTACAGCACCTATCTTTGTACCTATGCTGATGCTGATAGGCTTTGCCCCTGAAGTTATTCAGGCCGCTTATCGAATCGGTGATTCCGTGTCGAATATCATAACGCCCATGATGAGCTACTTTGGTTTGATCCTCGCCATTGCCTCGCGTTATCAAAAGAATCTCGGTATGGGAACACTGATTGCCATGATGCTTCCATACTCGATGATTTTCTTTGTAGCCTGGACTATTCTGTTTTACATCTGGGTATTCCTGATTGGACTACCGGTCGGCCCCGGGGCTGAGACCTACTACAACCCCTGATCAGATCAGCGCTTCTCACTGGCTAATTTTGTCTCGAGAAGCGCTTTCAATGCATTAATTTCATTATGTAAGTCGGTCATTGATGGCTCTTCAGGCAGATGCTTTTCACGCTCTTTGTTCTGCTCATCTTCAATCACACTAACCACGATACCAATGACCATATTCAAAAAGGCGAAAGCGGATAGGAAGATGAAGGTCAGATAATAGAACCAGCTGAAGGAATACACCGCCATGGTTTCATACATAACATCGGTCCAATCTTCAAAAGTCATTACCCGGAATAAGGTCAGCATCGAGATCGACACATCGCCCCACAATACCGGATTAATCGACTCGAATAAGAAACTACCAACCGCAGCATAAATATAGAAAATGATAAACATGAGTAACATCACATAACCCAGTTGTGGCAGAGCCTTGAGCAAGGAATTTATCAGTACTCGTAACTCGCTCACGACGGAGATCAGTCGCAGCACGCGGAACACTCTAACTAGTCTGGCGAGTAGTGCCATATTAGATTCATCGGTGGGGATTAAACTGATCACCACCACCATGGTATCAAACACATTCCAGCCATTTTTAAAAAACTGTTTCTTACTTGGCTCAGCGAAGAAGCGGATTAAAATTTCAACTAGGAAGAATACCGTGATGGAGATATCCAGATATGACAATACATGCAGAGTCGTCTCCGATAAATCATAGGTCTTAAGGCCTATCTCTAGTGCTGAGAGAATGATCACACTGATCACAAATAATTCAAACAAACGATTATTTTTTAAACGTTGTAAATGATCCTCTAAAGTCATGATTTTTTACCCATGTAATAACATTGCAATAAATATGTGTTCACACACCCTTCAATACAACCGCCTGTCACGGTATATTAGAGCGAAAATTTATAATAATTCAGACTCATCGCACTACAATGGACTAAGCTTTGTAAGGGATACCCCTGAATTTCAGGATAATGTATGAATGATCCAACCTTCATAGAAACCAATCCAGATGCTCTGGAAGCGTTCTTATCCTATTGCCATAAACGTAATTATCCGAACCGTAAGATCATTATTCAGCCAGGTGATGATGCTGAATTGATGTACTACATCATTCAAGGTTCAGTGACTGTTTCAAGTGAGGATGAGGACGGTCGGGAAATTGTTTTGGGTTATCTCAATGCGGGTGAATTTCTGGGTGAGATGGGACTCTTTATGCGTCCTGACAAACGTTATGTTACGGTGCGTGCCAAAGAGAAGGTGGAGATTGCCGAAGTTGGTTATCATCGTTTGAAGACTCTGCTGGAAAATGAACTTGCTCCCTATAAAGCGGACATTTTTTACCTGATTGGTCTGCAATTATCTAATCGTCTACTCACCACACGACGTAAAGTCAGTCGACTAGCCTTTATGGATGTCAGTGGACGCATTGCACGCACACTGCTTGACCTGTGTCAGGAGCCTGATGCGATGACACATCCCGATGGCATGCAAATACGTATCACGCGTCAAGAACTAAGCCGTATTGCTGGCTGCTCCAGAGAAATGGCGGGCCGTGTCATGAAAAAGCTGGAGGAGGATGGTGTGATCACCATGTCCGGGAAAACAATAGTCGTGATCGGAGCGCGTTAGTCACTGAATCGACTGTTCATTCCAGACAAATTCAGTCAAACACCACACAGGGCTAGACTAACGATTCGTTGACCTTTATTCTAGTCTCAAACATTCAAACCGCTGAAGTACGTTGCAACAACTGGTATCTACCTTCACAGAGGTCATGCAGGATGTCCTCACCTATTTTCATCAGCCTCACATCTGGGTGCAGCTGTCCATCATCGCGTTGTTATTTATTCCAGCCCTGCTGATTGAAAAACAACTGGAAGATTATTTAGTCTCTCGCGCACGAAAAATCCGTCGCATGCCGGGTGTCTTGAGGATCGTAATCGCCATCTTACGACGCATTGAATGGGTCTTTTTCATACTGTTCTTAATTGGTGCCTACTTCGTTACCGACATGATCGGTATGCCCTCAAGCAATACGCTTATATACGCCAGTGCGGCATTATCTGGCTCTTGGCTGGTTATCTCAGTGGCATCTCATGCCATACGCAACCGCAAGTTACGCAAGGTATTTGCCTTCCTAGCCTGGGTTTATGCTGCTGCAGCTATTCTAGGCATCATCGACGATGTGGCCAATGTATTGGATAGTGCCGGCTTCTCGGTAGGAGAGTTCCACTTTTCTATTCTCGGAATTCTTCAGTTAGGTTTTTTGCTTGGTATCGCCCTTTGGTTGTCTACCACCACCGGTAATTTTCTTGATAAACGTATTCAAAATATTGATGAGCTGACGCCATCACTGCGGGTTCTACTTGGTAAGATTGTTCGTATCGCGCTGGTTGTATTCGCTGGGCTGATTGTTATTTCCGGCATGGGCATAGATCTGACCGCATTAACACTCCTCTCAGGTGCTGTGGGTGTTGGTATCGGCTTCGGCCTGCAGAAGGTCGTCTCTAATTTTATCTCCGGCATCATCATTTTAATGGACCAATCAATTAAGCCCGGAGATACCATCACTCTCGGGGAAACCTTTGGTTGGATCCGGGAACTTAGAGCGCGGTTTGTCTCGGTCGTTACCCGTGATGGGCGTGAGTTCCTGATCCCTAATGAGGACTTTATTACAACACAGGTCGTCAATTGGTCATTTACCGATAAGTATGTACGACTCGATGTCGAGTTTGGTGTCTCATATGAATCGGATCCCCATCAAGTGATCAAACTGGCGATTGAGGCAGCATCGAGCGTTGATCGGGTCGCTAAAGTGAGTAAGGATCCTGTGTGTTGGATGACTGCTTTTGGGGAATCTTCACTTAACTTTAAGTTGCGCTTCTGGATCGATGACCCACAATCTGGGTTAACCAATATTCGCGGTAAGGTATTAATCGCATTGTGGGATAAATTCAAAGAGCATGATGTTCACATTCCATATCCTCACCGTGAGGTGATTGTGAAAAACGCACCAACCTTTAAAATTGAGAACAAACCAGAGCAGTAATCGGCGAATATCTAATCGTTAGTCTGATTAAAATACCAGGCGACAATTGGTTGAAAAACTGATTCTGGTGACATCAGAGTTAAACGGATAGACAAAATGCAGTAGCCAAGCAGGGAAGATATAAATCGCGCCTTCCTCAGGCATCATAGGACCGAAAGAAGTCATATTATGAGGTGCTGCGGTGCCATACTGCCACTGTATTTTTCCACCTGTTGGATCTTGCCCTTTCTGATTCTCGAACTTCCACTCTTCCTGAAGCTCCTGCGGAATTTGTACGTATCCCACCATAGAAAAGTCACCAGAGTGAGCATGAGGTGGGTTCCATTCACCCTTTCTCTGATAGTTAACCCAGATTTTTTCATAATTGATATTTCTAACAGGCGATTGTGGTTTGAAAACACCAGCTCTATAGCATTGGTCGAGGTAATCTTTAACAATGGAGGTCAATTCACTCTGAGTGTCGGGAGATAAGCTGATAAATACTTCTTTTTCGATGTTACCAGCAAGATTTTTAGAGGCACTTTCACGAGATTTAGAGGCTCTGTTTAGCACGTCTTTTTTGAACTGCTCAGAAAAGGTGCCTTTGTAAATTGTGGGTCCGAAAGGCCTGATTATTTGTCCGTTCATTGGCTTAAATTTTTAAGTTAAAAAATGAATCCTAAGTGGTTTCTATACATTGGTCAATAACGAGCAAGTTTAGAGAGATTATTGATAAAATGATCCTGAAGATACAGCGTTCCAGAATAGCACTGATATGTCGATGAGTGCGCCGCGGGTAGCATAGTCAAAATCATTCTCCTATCTGTGTATATTCGTGACAGATTTGACTGATTCCAATTCGCTGTTTTCTCGAATAATTTGGTGTTACTCTGACTCAGATATCATTAAGGACACGAAGAGTGGACAAAACAACAACAACAAACCCATTCGCTAAACTTCTAAAAACTCTGTCAAAAGTTGAACAGCACGAGATACGTGCGACTGCGATCTCATTTGCCATGGTCATGATCCTGATGACCTCATATTATATTCTGCGACCAGTGCGCGATGCCATGGCGAGTGACTGGAGTGATGCAGAAGTCAGCCTGTTGTGGACAATTAACTTCCTCTTTAGCTTTGCGATAGTGGCTTTCTATGGTTTTGCCGCCGCTCGAGTATCCTTGAATCGACTTGTCCCAGGGGTGTTTTCATTCTTTGCTCTGACGTTTGTCATTTTTTATCTTGTCTCTCACTTGATTACCGATAGCACTCTGATTGATAAAGCATTTTATGTCTGGGTGAGTGTGTACTCCTTATTCCCAATCTCGGTATTTTGGAGTTTCATGGCAGACATTTACCGCCGCGAGCAATCGAAACGACTATTTGGCATTATCACCACAGGTGCCAGTGTCGGCGCCATGATTGGACCGTCGGTGGCGCTATTATTTGCCGATTTAGGCACTTATAACCTGATGCTGGTGGCGACCGTGGTATTGTTGATGACTTTACCGCTGGTTATCTATCTCAGGACAGTTGATTTCACTAGCCAGTCGGCAGATGCATCTCCCTCGGGTAATCTCACGCCCCTCAGCAACGATGCCCTCGCTGGATTCAAACTATTTTTCAGTAATCCGTTTTTAATAGCCATCGGGATATTCCTGTTCCTATACACCGGCATTGGTTCATTCATCTACTTCGAACTTAAGAATTTAATGGCCGAGTTTAGCCGGGAGCAACGTACCGAAATTTGGGCCTTTATCGATTTGGCCACCAACAGCATCACAATTATTGCTGGTCTATTCATTACCTCTAGGCTTGCCACACGTTTGGGATTGGGTTTTACGCTGGCTTTACTACCTCTGGTGGTGTTTGCTGGCTTGTTATCGGTGGCGATGGTGCCACTCCTGTCGGTAGTTATCGGTTTACAGATATTTAGGCGCGGTGGTAACTATGCCATTACCCGACCGGCACGCGAGATGCTGTTTACCTATGTTGATAAAGAAACACGATTTAAAGCTAAACAGGTCATTGATATCATTGTTTATCGTGGTGGTGATGTCTTCTGGGGTTGGGCGTTTACTTTCTTGACCGCAGTGATTGGACTCGGTGTGGCAGGTGTGGCATTGGTCGGTGCAGGCATCGCTGCTGTGTGGGCCATGTTAGGCCTCTATTTAGGCAATTATACTAAGTCTCTGGATAACAAGCACCGTGCAGATTGAGTGATATACACATCCACCACCGACCACTTTATCTTATTTAGCACCCATCTTATCTAATCTAATCACGAATTACGTCCCAGACACTATAGGATATTCTCGACCCTTTCAATTCAGCGTGAATGTTTAATACGCGCCGTGAAACTAATAATAAGGAATAACCTATGTCACTGTTA
>CAZLIR010000124.1:0-6879 GCA_964559635.1 uncultured Enterobacterales bacterium | reverse complement strand
GGGTGAATATACTGGCTTACTATCAAAAGCCATGACTGCGCCAGATGGCAAAATCCGCATTCCGTTAAATGAGGAATCGGCTAAAGGTGGTGGTCAGATCGAAGAGTTCCTAATGAAATACAACGGCGAGGGGATTCAACATATTGCCCTGGCTTGTGATGACATTCTCGCAGCATGGGATAAGTTAAAAGCTGCTGGAACGGTATTTATGACACCTCCTCCGGGAACCTATTACGATATGCTCAGTGAACGACTTCCAGGACACGGTGAGCCGGTCAATGAACTGCAGTCACGAGGGATTCTGCTGGATGGCACCACTGAGGGTGGTAATCCGCGTCTTCTTCTGCAAATCTTCTCAGAAACTGTGCTGGGTCCGGTATTTTTCGAGTTCATTCAGCGTAAAGAGGACGAAGGCTTCGGTGAGGGTAATTTTAAAGCCCTGTTTGAGTCAATCGAGCGCGACCAGATGAATCGTGGTGTTCTAGCAGATGCTGAGCAGGCTTAGGAGCGAACCATGAAAATCAACAAAATACATCACGTGGCCTATCGCTGTATCGATGCCAAAGAGACAGTAGATTTCTATCAAAATGTACTGAATATGTCTCTCGTACTCGCGATAGCTGAAGACGAGGTGCCTTCAACTAAAGAGCCCGATCCTTACATGCACTTATTTTTGGATGCCGGCATGGGCAATATTCTGGCGTTCTTTGAGTTACCCAATGCTGAGCCGATGGGACGTGATGAGAAGACACCTGCCTGGGTACAGCATATTGCGTTTGAGGTAGAGTCAGTGGATGTGTTGCTTGAGGCGAAACAGCGTGTTGAGGCTGCCGGTCTAGAGGTAATTGGGCCAACCGATCATGGTATTTTTAAATCCATATACTTCTTTGATCCCAATGGCCATCGACTCGAACTTGCCGCCAATACCGTTGAAGAGGGTATGCTGGATGAGCTCAAGCGTGTTGCACCTGCCATGATCGATGCCTGGAGTAAAACTAAGAAAGCACCTAAACATGCTGCCTGGCTGCATAACGGTGATGATTTCAGAAAATACGCTGCTCGGCCGGTAGAGGAACTATCTGACGGTATTGAGTAATATAATTCTACTTACACAATACTACTTGCATAAAACTAAATACGCCTTATTGTAGATGTATCAACACAACCGATGAGTTAGGCATGTTAAAAAAGCTGGTATTAATCACATTATTGCTATCAAGTTACTCGGTGATGGCTTGTATGAGTCCACTGAAAGAGGATGATGAAAATCTTCAGGCGTGTCTGGATGAAGGGCATGCCGGATCAGAATATGCTCAGTTCATGCTTGGTCTGATTTATTACTACGGTGACATTACCGAACGAGACTATGTCAAAAGCGTACAGTGGTTTTCCAAAGCGGCAGAGCAAGAGTTGGTTTTTGCCCAATATAATCTTTATGTGTTGTTGTCAAATGGCGATCAGATACCGAAAAACATGCCCCTGGCAATGGAATGGCTTCAACGTGCTGCTAAGCAAGACTATGAGGTCGCGCAATTCTCGCTCGCTCAGCGTTATGAAAATGGTGAGGATATAGATCAAAGTTCTAGCTCAGCATTTGAGTGGTATATGAAAGCGGCTGAGCAGGGACATGCAGGTGCGCAGAATAACTTGGGTGTCATGTACGATGCCGGCATTGGTGTGATCAAGAACAAATCACGTGCCCATATGTTTTTCTATATGGCGTCGTTAAAAAGCGAGCGCTTGGCGGCTAGAAACCTGGCCATGATCCGTGGTGAGATGACCGAACAGGAAATCGCCATTGCCAATGAGTATGCTGAGCAATGGATGGAGCAATATCCCTAATAAAATACTAGGGCAGCAAGGCATAGCCTTGTGATTGCAATATCACAAGCTGAGTCATAGCTGATAGGGCAATGGCTACTTCCGGTAAGATATCTTTACGTTGATAGTCACTGAAATCAGATGTCTGACCGCAAATGTAAAAACGCACACCTAATTTAGCCAGTGACTGAATCAATTCCCGATTTGGATTCTTTGTGTCGAACTTCGCGGTATAAGCTTCATCCGTGAGTATATCCTTGGCCGCTTTACCGTGAATAACGACAGCTAGATGTATGTCATCTAACGCCACACCACGATCGGTATGCATATTGATGAATCGCGCTACACTTTCAAGTCGTCGACTATGAGCGTCTATTTCTGAGGCTGTGGTCGCGACATCAAACACCACCTTGTATTTAAAATCCTCAGGGAGTGGTATATCCATGTTTGCGACCGGTAGAATGGGACCGTAATTAGTCAGAGTGGGCCCCATTTTTGATTTTGCATAAACGTCAGTCATCAAAATAATGACTATTAACAGTAATGTGATCGAGCGCATTTTGTTATTCCAATGATTTAATTTTCAGGTAAGTAAGAGGCAATCTCATCCAATAACTCAGGGATTTCCACCGGCTTTTTGAGGACCTTTTTAATGCCGATTTCCTGTGCTAGTTGACGGGTGAGTTTTTCACTAAACCCGGTACATACCACAATGGGTAACTTGGGTTTAAGAGCTAGCATACTGCGCGCCATTTCATCGCCTGTCATAATGGGCATGGTCTGATCAGTGAGCACTAAATCGAATGCATCAGGTGTTTTTTGAAATTGCTCCAGTGCCGATGTACCGGACTCAAACCGGCTGACCTTGTAATCATGGTTGGATAAAATCTCAGCCATTAGTATCGATAATGGCACGTCATCATCAACCACCATAATGTGCTGGCCTTGCCCAGAGGAATCATCAACCGCAGCATCTGTGTTCTCTGGTGTTTGCTCAGTGGTATTCTCAGCATTTTCCTCAGGGAAATACAGGGTAAAGGTTGTGCCAACATCTACGTCACTTTTTATTGACACGTGGGAATTCGCATCATGCAGCAGACTATGTACCACACTGAGCCCCATGCCTGAGCCACGACCAACTTCTTTGGTGGTAAAAAATGGATTAAAGATATGTTTCTCTACCTGCTCCGGGATACCGCAGCCGTTGTCTTTAATCTCAATAGCCACGTAGTTACCACTAAATTCCTGCTGACAAGAACGGCAGGTCTGGGTAATTCCCATGGCAGGATAAGTATTAATTTCAATGACACCACTAAAATCAGGAAAAGCATCCTTGGCGTTAATTAAATGGTTGAGAATGATCTGATGCAATGAAATCGGGTTTATCTCAATCTTGGGCAAATTCTTACTATGACTCTGACGAATATCGATCGAGCTTGGGATCATCGATCGCACCAGATGAATCGCTTCTTTCACCACGGTCTGTGGCTCAATAATCATTTTTTCAACGGGCTCGGCACGGGAGTAGGTCATCATTTGGTCGATCAACTCGCGCGCACGGCCAGAGGCAATGGTGACTTCATCGAGGTAGCCACTGAGTTGCTCATTCTGCAGTTTGTTTGCTACTTTTCGAGCCAGTCCGTTATAGCCAACAATCGAGCCGAGAATATTGTTGAAATCATGGGCAATACCGCCGGTGAGATAACCAAGCGTATCCATCTTCTGAGAATGGTAGAGCTGTTGCTGAATTTCATCCTTGGCGTCTGTTTGAAGCTGCGATTCAACGGTGATATTGACGACCTTGTATATGGAGGCGAGAAAAACTTCGGTTACCTTTTTGGGTAGATCACTGTTGGGCATGTAAAGCGCTACCACGCCATGTACCCGTTTATCAGTGGAGCTAATCGATTGCCCGATAAATGTGCGCGTGAGCTCTTTATAAACGACTCCATCAAGCGACTGCCAGGCATCCAGTTGATGCAAATCCGCGATGTACAGTGGTCCGTCATGTTGTTCGGTTTGGGCGTATTCTGACGCTGGATTAACCAGAGTCACTGTTTCCAGGATTGAATGAAATGCATCACTGATATGCTTTGAGTGTATCAGGATAGGGGCACCGCTATTTTCCGTGCGAAGAAAAATGACGCAATTTATGGCTGGCTCAATATCAAACACTGATTCGCAAACGCTGTGTAATGTATCAATTGCGGGCTTGTGCTCAATGACATCCGTGAGCAGTTCTCGCATGTCACGTTGAATGCCCTTAACAAGCACTTTTTCTGTCGCTTCGATGAGTCGTCCACCGATAATGCGCTTGTTATCGCCGTATTCTATGGCGTCTCCTTGAAACCTTAACCAGTGATTGTAATCTGAGCGTTTGGTTGAGCGTACCTCCAGAAATACCCGATTTTTATCGTCAGACTTGCTAAATGCCTCACTCAGCATCTCTTGATCCTCAGTGTGAATACTTTCCATGAGGTCGATAAGACTGACGTGAATGGTATCAGGGTTGAGCGATAATAACTGACGACACTTGGGTGATAATGTGAATATCTGGCTGGTTGAATCATACTCCCAGAGGCCAAAGTTCATGAGCTGTTGTACTGTGCGATGATCGGTGTGCTTCAGTAAGTTATTCAGCGGACTGAGCTCTGTATCGTGGGTTGACTGATTGTAATTGGAGGCTAGGTTACGAATCTCGAAATAGCCGAGCAGAGCCGCAAGTAAAATGATTAGCCCCTGATTGTTGGATACGCCAAATACTACCAGACATATGATTATTATCAGTTTTATGAGGCGTAACTGCTTCAGACCCACGTCGTATATCTCCAGAGTCGCTTAGTTCCAGCAATGAAAGACGCAGTCTAGCATGACATGTTGCAGAGCAGAAATATTTGCTTATCACAGTAAAAATCAGTAACTTAACTCTGGACCCACGATTTTGGACAACTCAATGTATAGCATATTAGTAATAGACGATGACGAACAACTCTTAAGGTTGATTCGTGATATGTTTGAGATTGAAGGCTGGAGTGTTCAAACCTGTGCGTCAAATGATGCTGTAGTAAAAGCTGTCAAAGACGGTACGTATGATCTCTGCATTATCGACTTACACCTTCCTGATGGTGATGGTAATCGTTTAATTGAATCATTACACGACTCTTTGAATATTCCTGTGATAGCAATAAGTGGTACGGAAAATACCATAGATTTGGCTGCGACTCGTCAAATTGGGGCTGATTATCACATGAAGAAGCCATTTGAGCCTGACGAATTGATCATCGAGTGCCGTCGTCTCATAGAGAAGCATAAAGCACCTGCAACGTAACATTTATATTTCTCATTTTTCAGTCATTAATGGCAGTTTAAAGACAAAAACTAGGTGATCAGTTCTTGTTCTTCTGAATTTTCAGTCCATACTTTGACTAACGAACATACAAACTAAACACATTTTTTATCGAGACCTTTATGTTAGCGCCTAAAGATATGAACGAATCTCAGATATTGACGCCAAATCAAGTGGCGGAAATGCTGATGGTATCGCCGGCTGCTGTGCGTCAATGGGCAGCCAAAGGTCAGATACCTGCGATGACGACACCTGGTGGTCATCGACGATTCAGATTAGGAGATGTGATTGACTTTGCTCAAGGACGAGGTATGTCATTACAGAACCACTATGACGCCTTATCAATACTCATTGTCGATGATGATGAGCAATATGCTAAATTCCTCAAAGAAATCATCACGCTGCATGATGACAACATCAAAGTGCGTGTGGCAAATGATGGTTTTGAAGCTGGCAAGTTAGTCCAAAGTTTCAAGCCAGACCTGGTGTTTTTAGACTTACGCATGCCGACAATGGACGGCTTCGAAACCTGCCGTCGTCTGAAAAGTGATCCAGATACAGACTCAATCAGAATTGTCTGTATGACGGGATTTGATGCTGATTCTGATCGCGCGAGGGTGCTCGAATATGGCGCAGAAGCTTGCCTTAAGAAACCAATTGAGGAAGAATTAGTCTTTTCCTACTTGGATAAAGCAACAGCTTAATGCTCAACGGCAAACGATTGTGACTAAAAAAACAATTCTGGTTATCGAGGATGACCTCGAATTACAGGCCTTCGTAGAAGAGTTTCTAACGGAAAACAACTACCAGATTTTGCTTGCGAATAATGGTAACGAGGGACTGGCGATGATTGAAGAGAATCAGCTCGACCTGATTCTCACCGATTTACTTATGCCAGAAAAAGATGGCGTACGTGTCATCTCAGACGTCAAAGCACACCACCCAGAAATCCCTATCATTGCCATGTCAGGTGGGCAATCTGTATTCTCTCCGGTATTTCTGGAAGCAGCCAATACACTGGGTGCTACAAGGACCCTCACAAAACCATTCAGAAACGAAGAATTACTGCAAACAATCCAAGATTGTCTGAAAACTGACGACTAAACTGATAATTCCCTGAGATATGCCAGATTTCCTCATTCTACGAGGTGAATTTTGCTTGCAATCACGGACTGATTTTGATTAAATGCGCGCTCTCGAAATCAGTACAGCATTTTGGACGATAATCGCCAAACACTGAGTTCGAATCGAATCACTCTGATGATTGATGCTGCGGAAGTGGTGGAATTGGTAGACACGCTGGTTTTAGGTACCAGTGCCGCAAGGCGTGAGAGTTCAAGTCTCTCCTTCCGCACCAATTGTTCAAGAGCTGGCGCGCTCCAGCTCAGACTAAGCGAAGAATGTTGAAGGGGATTTTAGATCCCCTTTTTTGAGGAAGTTAAATATTATGCAAGTTTCTGTTGAAACCACACAGGGCCTCGAGCGAAAAGTGACCATCAGCATCCCCGCTGGTGATATGAAAACTGAAGTACAAAAACGTCTGCAACAGCTATCTAAGACACAAAGAATGGCTGGATTCCGACCTGGTAAAATCCCGATGAGCATCATCAAGAAACGATTTGGTCCGGCAGTACGCAATGAAGTTTATCAAGAAGCCATGTCGCGCTCATTCTATGAGGCAATTCAACAAGAAAATATCCAGCCTGCAGGAC
>CAZLIR010000123.1:0-6898 GCA_964559635.1 uncultured Enterobacterales bacterium | reverse complement strand
TCTCAAAAGTCCTATCGCTAAGGGAATCTCACTAGCTCTAGGTGCTAGCTTAATGACGCCCATCTACGCTCAAGAAGCAGATGAGGTTGCTGACAACTCAACCGACGAGCAATACGAAGATACAGGTACGATTGTCATCACAGGTATCCGTGGCAGTTTGATGAAATCTATGGACACCAAACGTCTATCGACTGGTGTTGTTGATGCCATCAACTCTGAGGACATCGGTAAGTTCCCAGATACCAACTTAGCAGAGTCACTCCAGCGTATTACGGGTGTTTCTATCGACCGTGTTAACGGCGAAGGTTCACGAGTAACCGTTCGTGGTTTCGGTGCTGACTTTAACCTGGTCACTCTTAACGGACGTCAGCTTCCAACGAACTCTGGTCTTGGTCGTTCATTTGATTTCGGTGATTTGGCTGCTGAAGGTGTTGCCGGTGTTGAGGTATATAAAACAGGTCGTGCTTCTGTCCCGACTGGTGGTATTGGTGCAACGATTAACATTAAGTCAGTTAAGCCACTTGAAGCGCCTGGTTTGAATGCAAGTTTTGGTTTGAAAGCAGTAAATGACACATCAACTATTAAAGGTGATGCGTTTACTCCTGAATTCTCTGGCATCTATAGTGATACATTCTTAGATGACACATTTGGTATTGCGGTTGTTGCGAGTGTTCAAGAGCGTAACAACGGTGCACAATCTGCAACAACGAACTTCTGGTCGGAAGTTGATGGTGGTTCGATTAGTGATGCGGTAAGCCTGAATGGCACAACGCCTACGGCAGGTGACATTGTGGCACTGCCTAGAGCAATCGCATATAACTTGAGTGAAATTGAGAGAACGCGTACTAATGCGCAGGTGACATTGCAGTATCAACCTGATCCTGACTTCACAATTACGCTTGACTACACCTATGCTGAGCAAGCGGTTTCAAACAGCTACAACGACGTGTCTTTTTGGGTTGCTCAGGTACCTGATGAGGTACTCTGGTCACAAGGCCCAATTGTATCGCCACTCGTTTATTCAGAATTCAATCGTGAGCCTGACTTCCCGCACGCAGCTGGTGGTGGTGCTTCACGTAACGAATTAAACTCAACCGGTTTAAACCTAGAATGGCAAATGACTGACAGCATTGAGCTGCGACTTGACCATCATGAGTCTGACTCACTACGTGAACCAGATGACATGATCCGTGGTACGAACTCATTCCTTACTGTAGCGGGTCTGCGTGGTGTTAACCGTCAGGCGACTACTATCGACTACCGCGGTGATATCCCAGTGACAACTACTGTTGCCAGTGACCCATTATCGCCAGATGATATGCGTCTTACCGGTAGTGTGTTCTCGAACGCTTGGGCTGAAATGAACATTGAGCAAACGCACTTCTCAGGTACTTGGGAAATTGATGCTGAGCAGAATGTTGATTTTGGTGTAGGTATCTCTAAAGTGGCTAACTTCGAAGCAAGCAGCTTGGTTCAGCGTAACACTTGGGGTGAGCCTCAGGCATCAGCACTTGGTTCAATGGCCGACCTGATGACACCAGCTAGCCTCTCAGGCGTATTTGATTCGTTCAATGCTGGTAGCCAAATCAACAATAACTTCTTCATATTTGATTACACAGAAGTCGCCAGACGTGCGGTATTCCTGGAGTCACTTGACCCAAGTAACCCACTCTACCTCGCGCCTGATAGTGGTATGCCAATGGGTAGCTGTGGTAATGCCTTCTGTCCTGACTTTGATAAAGGCTTTGGCAACAACTTCTATGAAGAAAGTATGTCAGCTTACTTACAATACAGCTTAATCGGTGAGATTGGTGAGTTTCCATTTAGCTTAATCGCCGGTGTGCGTTATGAAGAAACAGATGTTGAATCTAGCTCTGCATCACGCAACTACACACGCGTTGAGTGGGTAGCAGCAACCGAGTGGATTGCCCGTGACGATGGTACTGAGGTACCTTCAGGTCTAACGGCATCCTATGACAATCTGTTACCGAGTATCGATTTCGACCTCGATATTCGTGATGATATGAAACTGCGTTATTCTTGGAGTGAAACCATCGCTCGTGCCGGCTACGGTGCATTGATTGGTAGCTTGAACATCGCTAACTTCATTCAGTACAACTCGAGTGGTCTATATCGTGCGACAGGTAGTATCGGTAACCCCGGACTTCTACCGTATGAATCAGAAAACCACGACTTGTCATACGAGTGGTATTATGATGATGCAAGTTACTTCTCAGTTGGTTACTTCAACAAGACAGTCTCAAACTTCATTTCATCAACAGTACTTGAAGATGTTGCTATCTTCCCAGACTTAGCGTTCCCAGGTTTCGGTCCATTGTTCACAGACGCTATCGCAGCGTTGGGTGGCAACCCGTCTAACCAGGAAATCCGTGATTGGATTTTTGCTAACCGTGCGGGTGAACCAGGCGTTAATCCAGATGGTAATGGCGGTGGTATCATCACCGGTGTTGTCGGACGTGATGCCCCAGCGACGTTTGACCTAAGTACAATTGTAAACAGTGATCAACAGCTTACGATTGACGGTTGGGAGGTTGCATTACAACACGACTTCGTCGACACAGGCTTTGGTTTCATCGTAAACGCGACATTCGCCGAGTCTAGTAATGTCTTTGACCGTTTCCGCAACGAAGCGCAATTCGCACTTCCAGGCTTAAGTGACACGCGTAACGCGATTGTATACTACGATAAAGATGGTATTCAGTTCCGTTTAGCATACAACTGGCGTGATACTTGGTATGCAGGTAATGGTGGTCGTCAGCCAGGCTACGTACATGCATACGAGCAGTGGGATTTAAATGCTAGTTACGATATCGATGCAGCCATGACGGTCTTCTTCGAAGTGATTAACCTGACTGATGCAACTACTCGTGGTTATGCACGTGATTACCTACAGGTTAATGGTGTAACGCAAACTGGACCTCGATATAATATCGGCTTCCGTTACAGCTTCTAATATTAGAAGTTAGTTTAGCTTTAAAACTCACCATGGCTGAGAGGCGATGGTGAGTTTTTAAATTTTGGACCTATGAATTCTGATATAAATAATATAATAATCGTCGGTGGTGGTACTGCTGGCTGGTTGACAGCGGCTGTGTTGGCTGCACACTTTGACACCAGTGCAGGCTACAACATAACTCTCATTGAATCTCCCAATGTTAAAACCATCGGGGTTGGTGAGGGTACCTGGCCGACCATGGCAGCAACGCTCAGAAGGATCGGCTTATCCGAAGCGCAGTTCATAGCTGAGTGCGATGCCAGTTTCAAACAGGGGTCTCGCTTTATTGGTTGGAGTAAAGGTGAAGGCGAGAGCTACTATCATCCATTCTCATTACCCATCGGCTATAAAGACATCAATATTGTCGATCACTGGATAGATTCAACCAGCGATACACCATTCGATCACTTTACCACCACTCAAGCGGCTCTGTGCGATAAACACTTAGCACCCAAACAGGGCAACACGCCAGAATATGCCAACGTCGTTAATTATGGCTACCACTTGGATGCCGGTAAGTTTGCTGATCTGCTACAAAGGCATTCTGTTGCTAATTTAGGTGTTGAGCACATTTCGGCTGATGTTATTGAAGTGAAATCTGACGCGGACCAAATTAACGCTGTTGTACTGTCAGATAATCGGGAAATTGCTGGTGATCTTTTCATTGATTGCACCGGTTTCAAATGTTTGTTGCTGGGAGAGCATCTGGGTGTGCCATTTAAGAGCTACAAAGATGTGTTGTTCAACGACCGGGCCATGGCATTTCAAGTACCGTATGCTGAAGAGAATGCCCCCATCAATTCAACCACTCATGCAACCGCGCACAGAAACGGTTGGATATGGGATATCTCACTGCCCACGCGCAAGGGAATAGGTATCGTCTATTCAACGGCCTATGGTGATGAAGCACAGGCCTATGCCACCGCAGAGCGATATATGAGCGAGCATATGCCGCACATAAACATCGCTGATCTTACCCCGAATAAAATAAGCATTGAGCCTGGTCATCGAGAGACATTCTGGAAAGGTAATTGCCTGGCCGTGGGGTTGTCTTCCGGCTTTATTGATCCACTTGAAGCCACTGCGATGGTGTTAATTGAATTCTCCGCCAAGTTCCTTCGCGAGCACCTGCCAGCGAGTACCGATGACCTATCCGTATTAGCCGACAAATATAATCAAAGAATGAATCTGCATTGGTCGAATATTATCGATTTCATTAAATTACATTATGTGCTGTCTGAGAGAGCAGATAGTAACTATTGGTTAAATCATCGACATGAGAGTACTATACCTGATTCACTGAAGCGCGCACTTGCCGTGTGGCGAAATCGGGCACCTTGGCATGCAGATGTTGATATCGCAGAATCCATGTTCCCACCGGCAAGTTATCAATACATCCTGTATGGTATGGGTTTCAGTACTAAGGGTAGTTTATCGAGCAGAAGACTCGCAGACAGAGAGCGAGACTATATCAATAATCTACAACAGCAAAAACAGGTTGAGCTACAAAAATTATGTCAACATCTTCCAACGAATCGACAGTTGTTGCATGATATCAAGCAAAGTTGGAATAACAGGATTTAACCATGTCGAAGTTTGAAATGTTGAATAATGTCGCGCATGGCGACATTAAGATAAGACTCGATCGGGCACCAGAATTGGGTGATGATGTCATGTTCAGCATGACTTATCCGTTTGAGTTTAGATTAGCGCTCGCCCATTATCCGATTCTGGTTTATCGTGATCGCGAATCCGGGCAGACGTTTCCTATCGTGTTATTTGGCTTTGAAGAGGGCGAGAATCTGTTCCTTACAGCCAGTGGCTGGAATGCGCGTTACATCCCAATTATGATCCAACGTCAGCCATTTTCTATTGGCTTTCAGCAAGTTCAGGGTAGTGATGAAAAGCAGCAGGTGATTACTTTCAATCCGGAGCATCCCAGAGTCAACAAAGAGGTTGGCGAACCGGTGTTTGATGAGCAGGGAGGCAATACCCCGTATCTCGAGCAGGTGGTTAAAATGCTAGAATCGATCGATACCGGCCATCAACAAAATGAGCTGTTAGTTGAGGCACTGGAAAAGCATGATTTGCTCGAAGAGAGTACCATTGCGATCACACTGAAAGATGGTACCAACTATGAATTAGTCGGCTTTAGTACCATCGCTGATGATAAATTTGAAGCCCTGTCCGCCGAGGCCCTAAAAGAACTCAATGATCAGAAGTTGCTATTACCGATTACAATGATAATGGCTTCAATGTCTAATTTGGGTAATCTGGTAGACATCCGTAACGCAAATCTGGATTAAATCACGCTATGACGACATGTATCGGGACTCCTATCGAAGTCATTGATTGTACGTCATCCGTTGTGCCAGAGTCGATCTATGGCTCCGATTCCCCGGTTGTTCTCAAGGGCTTGGTATCTCACTGGCCGGTAGTAGAGAAGGGATTACAATCGAATCAATCTGTCGTTGAGTACCTCAACAGCTTATACAATAAACAGCCTGTTAATGCCTTCATGGCAGAGCCAGAATCTAAAGGCCGTATTTTCTATAACGAGCAGGTGGATGGCTTCAATTTTGTTCAGTCCAATGTCTATCTCGACAATGCGCTAAATAAAATATTGGAAATCGCCGATGCGGAGAATAATCCTACTTATTACATTGGTTCGTTAGAAATTAACCATCATTTACCACACTTCTGTGAGACGAATGATCTAGCACTCAAGTATGCCAATGCACGTAAAAGTATATGGTTAGGCAATCAATCGGTCGTCGCGCCACATTTTGATTTCCCGGACAACATCGCCTGTTGCATTATCGGAGAGCGAAGGTTCACGCTATTTCCACCGGAGCAACATGATAACCTGTATGTTGGCCCGCTCGATTTAACGCCCGCGGGACAGCCGATTAGTATGGTCAATATAGACGAGCCTGATCTGGCAATGTATCCAAAGTACAGCGAGGCAGTGGCTGCAGCTCGCTCGGCGATACTAACTCCGGGTGATGCGATTTATATACCCAGTATGTGGTGGCACTCAGTGAAGAGTTTAAGTGCGCTGAACGGCCTAGTGAATTATTGGTGGCGTGAAACACCAGCCTATATGGGCGCGCCTAACAATGCGTTATTGCATGCCATGTTGAGTATTAAGGAATTGCCTGAGAGACAACGCAAGGTATGGCAGAATATGTTTATGCGCTATATTTTTGAACAGCCTGATGATCTTTACGATCATCTTCCCGCTGATTGTAAGAATAAACAAGGTCAACTATCTGAGATTACAGCACAGCGATTACGTGCTTACTTGGTCAATAAACTAAAGTGATATGAGCGAAGAGAATCTAGTCAACAGAGTCGTGATTGCCGGCGGTGGTACTGCCGGTTGGATGGCAGCAGCGACCATATCTGCAACCATTGGCAGACGCTTAAATATTAGTTTGATTGAGTCAGACGCGATACCTACCGTTGGGGTGGGTGAGGCGACTGTTCCTTCGTTATTAACCATCCATCAATTACTCAAAATACACGAAGCCGATTTTCTCAAGGCCGTGAATGGTACCTATAAACTGGGGATCATGTTTGAAAACTGGACGCGGTTAAATCACAAATACTTTCACTCCTTTGGTAAGACTGGTCTGTCATGCTGGGCAGCGGGGTTTCATCACTTTTGGTTACGTGCCAAAGAGCAGAAAATGGCTAAAGATTTCGCCAGCTACAGTTATGAGACGATGGCGGCAGAGAAGAACAAGTTTGCTCACACCAATGAACCTAACTTGAACTACGCCTACCATCTGGATTCCGCTAAGTATGGCCAGTTCTTGCGTGGGATTGCTGAACGACATGGCGTGACCCGAATTGAAGGCAAAATAGAGCAGGTTAACC
>CAZLIR010000122.1:0-6933 GCA_964559635.1 uncultured Enterobacterales bacterium | reverse complement strand
GTAACCACTTTATTGAGATGCGACAGGATACCACAGAGGAGCAGACCTTCTGCTGTGGTGCCGGTGGTGGTCTTCTCACCGACGAGCTCATGGAAGTGCGTGTCAAAGGTGCCTTGCCGCGCATGCAGGCACTCAATGAGGTACGAGAGCGCGATAGTGTAAGCCATATTGCGGCCATCTGTGCGATCTGTAAATCTCAGTTTACAACCTTACTTCCAATGTATGACATACCAATGGCTGCCGTCGTTAGTGTTCATCAATTGGTTTCCAATGCACTGGTATTTGATACTGATCAAAACAATTAATGTTCACGGTTGCCTAATCTGACGCTAAAAGCTATGGTAACTGTGAATTGACCGAATTCTATTTAAGGGCTCTGCATGAAAGATACTAAAAGATATTTATCCTTATATGTCGATATTAGTGACAAGAAAATTGTTGTCTTCGGAGGCGGTACCGTCGCTGATCGCAAAGTCTCAAATCTGCTAGGCTCGAAGCAAATTGTAGTGGTGAGTGTCACATTAACTGAAACCCTGCAAACCTTGTGGGAAAACGACCAAATTGATCACATCAACGCCAAACTCCAAGTGAAAGATGATGTGTTGATCAAAGCATTGATTAACAAAGCATTCTTAGTTGTCCCAGCAACTTCTGACAGAGATTTAAATATTGCCATCAAGAAGCTCGCCGATGAGGAAGGCATTCTGTGTAATGATGTCGATCAGGATGATAGCGTCTTGATCCCATCGCAGGTGCATACACCTGAAGCATCGGTGGCTATTACCACTTATGGTAGTGCACCCGCCCTATTGAATCATCTGAAGAAGCAAGCCGAGGCGATTGTCACACCGCAGATGGATGCCATGATCAGAATCCAATCTGTGATCCGAAATGCCCTAATAAAGCAAACTGATGACGTTGAAGGTCGTCGCGCACTGTTACATCAGATTTTGGATAGTGAGGAAATTTGGGCCCTGTTACCAGATAGTGAGGATCAGGCTTTGCAAATGGCGAAGGATTTGGTGCTCGACTAACTCGGAGTCCAACTGAGCTGGATTTATTTCGGTGAGTAAATACTCATCACATTCGTGGTATCTCTGCCACCTACCTTGGCCGCACCTGCGACGACATATATATCTTTGTCCACAGCGATGGCTCCCAAACCATGGCGTGGGATGGGCATGAAGCTCACTTGACGCCAATAATCCCTGCTGGGCAGGTATTCCCATACTTCTGAGTAAACGCCTCCGCCATCCTGAAAAAACTCGCCCCCGAACACATATAGCTTATTATTAACCGCTGCCGCTGCCAGTCCACCCTGAGCCTGGGGCATGTCGCGTCGAGTTGACCAGCGATTGGTTTCAGGATTGAACACTTCAGTAACAGCCTTGTTACCCTCTGCCACTGTTCTCCCGCCAACGATGTACCACATGCCATTGATAACAGCTGCAGCCGCACTATTTCGCGCTGAAGGTGCAGCAGGGCCCTCTTGCCATGTCAGCTTTTGTGTATCGAAGATCAGGTGGTGGTTAATGTCACTGTGATCGCGCCATTGGGTATTCCCGTCAGTTGTTGGACGTCGTCCGGTTGCCAGATGAACCTTCGAACCACGGACCATAGACACAGTTTCGCACATAGGAAATGGCATTTCTGCCTCGCTGAGTTTCAGCCACTGTCCCTTGTCCTCATCCAGACGTAGGACATCCATGCTGGCGACCCAAATACCTGTCGCAGATATTGTAAAGCCGCTAAATGAATACAACACACCTGCTACTGAGCAGAGCATTGGATGGTGACGAGGTTCCGGAAGTTTGGGTAAGTTAGACCATGTTTTGCGATGCAAGTCATAGGCAACCACAGAGTCTGTCACACCTAAATTGCCTGCTGGAGTTTGGTAGATACCGCCAGCCACGACAATCATACAATTATGCAGAGCCGGATAAATTTCCTGTACTGGGTATGGCAGTTGCTTGGCAGATCGCCAGGCGGATGCCAGCAGTGAATAGTTGGAGCAAGTCAAACCGACGCCAGTGGCTAAAAGTAACTGACGTCTGGTTATACTCATAGGCGATTGATTTTCTGATCTAGCTCATAACGTGAATCAGTCACAATCTTCTCTAGTGTTGCGACACGTTCTCTGAGCTCAGTAATTGTCTGGTCGTCCGAATCTCGCTCATTAGACTTGAACAGAGAGCAGTTGGATTCACCAAAAATTTCAGTGAATGCATTGGTCTTGGAGCACAGTTTAGACTTACCCTCGACCCAGTGCATAGCCACGTAAAACACTAGAAAGCTGCATAAAAATACCAATACTGGTGAATTCTCAAAAATACTCATAAGATTTTCCTACTTATTTACTAACCCTTTAACCTATTAGTCAAAGGCCTGCAGATTTTCTTACAACTAATTTTAAAATTTATGCTTGTTTTGACTTCACTGCATCAGCGAGTGTGGCCAGTACCTGCTCTGTATCATCCCAACCCAGACAGGCATCGGTAATACTCTTGCCATATTCCGGCTCAACACCTTCAACTAGCTTTTGATTACCCTCTTTCAAGTGACTCTCAATCATGACACCAAAGACATTACTATCTTGCTCTGCGACCTGAGCACTCACAGTATTGCAAACATCAATTTGGCGCTTGAACTGCTTCTGTGAATTGGCATGACTGAAATCAATCATCAAGCGATGATTCAACTCGGAGTCTTTCAACTCTGCACTGATCCGATTCACTTCTTCCTTGTGGTAGTTTGGCTGCTTTCCGCCACGCAGAATGATATGACAATCGCCATTGCCCGATGTTTCTACAATCGCAGAATGACCAAACTTAGTAACAGACAGGAAATGATGCGGTGAGGAGGATGAACTAATTGCATCCATGGCGATATTAATATTGCCGCTGGTGCCGTTCTTAAAGCCTACCGGACAAGACAATCCAGAGGCCAGCTCGCGATGCACCTGACTTTCAGTTGTTCGAGCACCAATCGCTCCCCAACACATCAGATCCGCAATGTATTGCGGTGTGATCATATCGAGAAACTCACCAGCAGTCGGCAGACCCGTATCGTTGAGTGTTAACAATAGTTCACGAGCCAGTCTTAGGCCATCATTAAGCTGACAACTGTTGTCCATGTAAGGATCATTAATCATGCCCTTCCAACCAACGCGAGTGCGTGGTTTCTCAAAATAAACCCGCATGACAATTTCCAACTGCTCCTTATGTTGCTCACGCATCTTAAGAAGTCGCTGACCATACTCCTTCGCGGCATTCGGATCATGTATCGAGCATGGACCAACAATTACCAGCAGTCGATCATCTTGTCCTGACAGAATTTTATGGATTGCAGTGCGCGTACTAAAAACTGTCTGGGAGGCCATTTCAGTTAATGGAAAGCGCTCAAGTAAAGCAACAGGAGGCAACAGCTCTTTGATTGAGCGTATGCGTAAATCATCGGTTTCGAACAGCATGGTTAAAGGATATTAATTGACAGTATCAGCGAGTCTATCAACATACTGTATTGATTCCAATAGCATGGCAGTGATGACAGAGATTAGAATGACATTTTATTATCATCATCGAGTCTGTATGATTAAATCATCGGCAGCAATTCAATCAAGGTTGCTGACCCACTACTTGGATACTCATCATTATGAAACAACCTATATCACTGATTCTAATTTTATTAAGCGCGATTGTTCTGTTTTCATCCAATGCTGCGAAAGGCAAAGACTGGGGGCCAGACCCTTGGCCTGAAATCAGAAAAGAGCGGATAAACTCACTCCTACCTGAGGCTATGAAAGCGGCCAATGTTGACGCCTGGATAACCATTTGTCGCGAGAATAACAATGACCCTCTCGCTGATCATATTGGCGGTGAAAATGCCAGTGGCACGGCTGTATTTCTGTTTTACGTCGATGATGCAGGCTTCCACTCCAAAGTTTTCTCTCCCATCGGCGAATTCACAGCGCTTAATGAGTTGAATATTCATGATGAAGTTATCCCCATTGAACGTGGCGTATCAGCCATTGAAATAGCGGGTGAGTTTATCCAGAAACAAAATTTCAAAGCGATTGCGATCAACAGTTCTAACGATGATGAGTTGGCTGATGGTCTGAGCCACAGTCAATTCAGAGCACTTAGAAAAGCCTTAGGATCTGCCAGTGAGAATTTCGTATCCTCGGCCAATTTAGTATATGAGTGGCTGAGCGTTAAATTGCCCGCTGAGGTGGATATTATGCGTGAGGCTGCCGAGTTAACTGCGGCATGGCAAATTGAGGCCTACCAAACCATTGTTCCAGGTGTGACTACCGATGCCGATGTCGCCAAGTTTCTTAAGAATAAAATGGCAGAATATGGTGTTGGGGATGCCTGGGCGCCTGATCAAAATCCGAACGTTAATTCCGGTGCCGATCGCGGTCACTCACATGCCACCAACAAAGTTATCATGCCCGGCGATGTCATACAGACAGATTTTGGTATTCGGGTTCACGATCGCTGGGTGACAGATATCCAACGTTTTGCTTACGTCCTAAAGTCAGAGGAAACTCGAGCACCAGAAGATATCCAGTTCTATTGGGAATCTGGTCGCGATGGTGGTAAGGCCGCCTTTGCAGCGATGAAGCCTGGCGTGCGAGGCGAGGATGTCGATGCTGCCCAACGCGCGCTTATGAAACAGAATAAGTCAGAATATGTCATGTGGAGCACGGGGCATCCTGTTGGTTATGTCGCACATGATATCGGTCCTAACCTAGGCGGCTCACACATACCTGGACAGCGACCTGCAGCACAACGGCGCTTGAAAAAAGGAATGGTGTTCGCTTTTGATGGTTTCCATGCCTGGTCCAGAGCTGATGGCACAACCAAAACCATTAGCGTTGAGGAAATGGTTGTTATTAGAGACGATGCTGCTGAATATTTAATTCCGCCGCAAGAAGAATTGATTCTAATTAGCTCACCTGTGGCGAGTGAATCAAACTAATTTTTCGAGTTTATTCTCAAGAGTGAAAACGATCAGGCAACTTTCGGTACGAACTGAATGATATTGCCTGATTGCGCTTCAGCAAGTTTCATATCGGTTCTGATGAGGGAGGTGAACTCTCGCGGTGTGATCAATGCGGCCTTAATACGTTTATCTTGAAATTTCACCCACTGATAAAGTGATTGGTCTAACATGGAAGAATCAAGCTCATTTCCGTGTCGTTGAATATGTAACATTAACCTCTCAAGGTTCTCCGCAAAGGCGGCAGGCAACCCCTGCTCATTTAATCGATGCGCACCCGGATCGCCATCGATATTAACGAGTTTTAATTGCGCAATTTTGTCTTCTTCCAATTGACCCTGACGCACCAATTTGTGCATTCGGTGCACCCATTCTGCAAGGGCACGCTCATGTTCATTATCGCTACGACGATTGAGAGTGGTGTGACCATTCAGGCGATAATACTCAACCACACTCTGATAATTGGCTTGCCACTTGGTCTCGTGGGGATCGAAATCAAATCCGAGTTGCAAAAGTGCAAGTTCGCGCTCTGGTTTCAATGTATTATTTCTTTTCTGTTGACGAAGTGAAATAACGATGCGAGCGAGCTTGGTGTCATGGTAACTTTTCGGCACATTCGTATGGCCGTGAATAGTCTTAAACTCACACAGCTTGTTGAAATTTTTCTGCCAAATCTTGCTCATGCAAATGTATTTAAATGGGGTGGATATTAGCGATTTATGATATCACAAACATTTTAAGAGATTTACATCAATGTTTTCAAAATAAAGACATTTAACTATTCATAATATGAAAACATGATGTATAATTAAGCCATCTAGACGTCTAAACGCCTATTTTATGCCACTGAACATACCAGACAATCTGCCTGCGAAAGAAATTCTTGCTAAAGAGGATATCTTTTTGATGCCTAAATCAGAGGCACAAACACAAGATATCAGGCCTCTGCATATTCTGTTTTTGAATCTCATGCCAAAGAAAATAGAGACAGAAACACATTTTTTGCGCATCTTATCGAATAGTCCAATGCAGATAGAACTCGAATTGCTGCATATTCAGGAGCATGAATCAAAAAATACACCCAGAGAGCATATTCAGTCATTTTACAGAAGGTTTTCCGAGGTGAAGGATCATAAGTATGACGGTCTGATTATCACGGGTGCGCCACTTGGCCAAATCGCATTTGAGGATGTCTCATATTGGCCTCAGCTGCAGGAGATTATGACTTGGTCAAAAACAAATGTTACATCGACTATGTATATTTGTTGGGCAGCTCTAGCTGCAGCATGGCATTTTTATGACATACAAAAATATGTTCTAACTGAGAAAAAATTCGGTGTTTTCTTACATCAGATTCATCAACCTCATCATCCGATTTTAAGAGGCGCGGACGATCAATTCTGGGCGCCGCATTCAAGATATGGCGCGATCAGTGTTGAGGACATTAAACAACACCCTAAGTTAGAACTTATCGCTGATTCTGAAGAAGCTGGTCCCTATCTATTTGCCAGCCATGATCAGAGAAGCTTTTTTGTTTTAGGGCATGCTGAATACGACCCTGTTAATCTTAAAGCAGAATATGAGCGCGATATTTCGGCTGGCATCGACACGCAAATACCAGAGAACTACTTTCCTGATAATGATCCAACTCGTCAGCCCATGGTTCGCTGGCGCAGTCATGGTAATCTCATCTTTAGTAATTGGCTGAATTACTTTGTCTATCAAAAAACACCATTTAAACGTCAAAATATCGGTACGACATACGAATAAAATGGATAAAGTGACGTATTTTATTAAATTGCATTATTTCTTCAGTATTTTCACTTGCTGAACGCACTTGATTGTCACATAATCCTTAGCGATCAAGTGAAACGGCCTTATATGGTTTTTTCACGCTTAAAACAAACCAAACAATCAAACAACCAACTGGGG
>CAZLIR010000121.1:3431-6974 GCA_964559635.1 uncultured Enterobacterales bacterium | reverse complement strand
GTACTCAAACGCGAATATGGCGCAAATGAAATCGAGTTGATCAATCAAAACCAAAAGCAATTACATGGTTTGACCGGCCAGCAAATCCTGGAGCGTTATTACCAACAAAAGAAGCAGGCTCAGAAAGACTCAACCTCAGACAAAAACACTAAAACCGATACCGGTCAGTGAATCAGATAAATCACCAACATTTCTATTGCTTGAATGAGTAATTTTTAACATTTTTCTTAATAAATGGCACATTTTCAGGTGCATTGGGTGATAAACGCTAGATGTTATTATGAAGTTACCATACCATTAGCCGTCTGTTGAAAAATGCAGTCATGTTGGGTTCTGTTGCGTAGTTATGTTGTCTTGGATTAAAAACAATTGGGGCGGTCTGTTATCCATATACATCAGCTATGCTGTCATCTGGGCTAGTTCTTGGTATCTATCCGTTAACTTCGAAACGCTGTCTAATATTGCATCATTATTTCTTCCTGCGGGTATTAGAGTAAGCGCCCTTATCTTGCTTCCAATGAGGTTTTGGCCGGCTGTCGTGTTGGCTGAGTATTCAGCCATGGTGTATATCTACGGCGATGATTTCCTGAAGGGATTTTACTCTTTGGGCGAGTTTATCCGGTTCATGCTGCCAGTACTGACATGTATGCCGTTTATCATTCTTCTGAAAAGAAGCACGGGATCATTGGAGCTGGGGTCCGTTAAGCACGTTTTTGCCCTGATGAAGTGGTTATTGCTGTCACAGGCAATGACTGCAATCATTATGGTAGCGGGAAGTTTACAAACAGGACACATAGAGCAGCCATTCGTTGTCACAGCACTCTTATCTTATGTGTTTGGCGATATGGTTGGCATCTCAATCATACTGCCATTTGCCTACATCATGTATCAAATTCTTAATAGAAGTATCTCGATAGAAACAAAGGATGTGCTGCAGTTTCTGTTGGCATCCACCGTGTTTATTACTGCACTCACGTTTTTATTACTCTACTACCCTGCTCTGTCTTATTACGTGAAGTTAATAGCTCTACTACCGATTATTTATGCTGCTGTAAAACATGGGTGGCTGGGCGCATCTGCCACAAACTTTTCGGTTTTGATCTTTATCTTAATATCCGAGTACATATCGACCAGTTTTGATAGCGTGCTCGAGAGTCAATTATTCATGACGATCACGACCATCGTGAGTCTTTTGCTCGGTGCAGCCATGAGTGAATTAAATAAGTCTAATCGCCGATTGGTAGAGCAGAATCAGGAGCAAATTGAGATCAACAATGAACTGGTCATGCAGATGGGCAAAAACCAGCGCTTGGCGAAAAAGCTGGTCGATGTTCAGGAGAATGAGCGTAAATCGTTATCGATGGAGTTACACGATGAAATTGGTCAGAACATCACCGCACTCAAGTTGAATATCTCCGCAGCCAAGAACATTAATACTGATAATCATGTCGAGTCTATTCTAAACTCGATCCATGAGATAGCCGAAAGGACCTATGATTCAGCCTATGATCTGATGCACTCACTCAGACCCAGAATTATTGATGAGTTGGGTATCGAAGAGTCCATTAAATCATTCCGACAAGTGCTAGCACGTGCTGACATAAACTATAATCTCAACATTGATGGCGATTTGAAAGCGATCGATGAACCCCTAAAAATTGCCACTTATCGCATCCTTCAGGAAGTCGTGAACAACACGATTAAACACTCCGGTTGTCGTGAACTTGTGGTTATGCTGAGGCTTGATGAGCGGCATTTAATGTTGTCATTTAAGGATGATGGTGAGGGTTTTGATACCTCTGTCCAGCGTGATGGTTTTGGTATTCAAGGCATTGATGATAGGGCTGCAGCATTTGGAGGTGGCTTGACCATTGAATCATCCGGAGCCGGTACTTTGATAAAGGTAAAGCTACCGCTATTTCAATAAATTCCTACATAAAATTAGTAGCGATTCAACAGGTCCTTGATCATTTCACCTTGCGTTTCTTTTTACGCATGAACAGGTTGTAGATAAATTGGTAGATACGATAGATTCGGATAATGGGTTTATCACTGAACACCAACAGCTCTTTGTTATCAATGCCGCGCGCAATATCACTAGCAACACTTTCAGCTGTCAGTTGGCTATTAGCCATCCATCGCTCGACGCGATCGATGGTATCCTGACTGGATGTGATCATGCTTGACGTGAGATTGGTTTTAAAAAATGAAGGGCAGCCAGACATGACATGAATGTGATCATTGAGTAGCTCGCAGCGCAGTGATTCACTGAATGCGACCACAGCCGCTTTACTAACATTGTAAGACATCATCCCACCTAACAGACCAAAGGCTGCTAATGAGGCGATATTCACGATTGCACCGGGCTCATGTTCACTGACACTCTCTTTCATGAGCGGAATAAAGGCTTTAGAGCTATTGATACAACTCATCACATTGATGTTCAGTAGACGTTCCCACTCGGCTTCATCGGTATCCATTAAATTGCCAGAGCTAGCGATACCGGCATTGTTAATAAGAATATGACAGGCTCCACAGGATGCTCTGACAGCGTCGGCAAGATGGTCTAAGTCAGATGCAACACTAACATCACAACGAACAAAGTGTGCTTCAGTAAGCGTGAGTAACTCACTCACCACTGCCTTGCCATCAGTTTCATTACGATCAGCCACCACCACCTGATAACCTTTTTCAGCATATAAAAAGGCCAGTGCTTTTCCTAGACCACTGGCGGCTCCGGTAATAACGATTGTTCTCATTCATTAGCTCCCTAAATTTCAGTCAGAATAATAACCTGTCTTTGAAAAAATATCGAGCAAACGTTCGATATTGACATTGGCGGCTATCAAATCTAGTATCCCCTTTAACATTTACAGCTCGGTGCATACAATGGACTACTCAATCAGTGACTCCCTGCAACAACGACTCGATAAAAGTAAAAGAATTCTGGAAGACGAGGTGTTTCCTCTGGAGCATCTGTTACTGGAAGGAAAGTATGATCAACTCATGCAAGCTATCGCTTCGATCCAAACCAAGGTCAAAAGTCTCGGACTCTGGGCGCCAAATCTGCCTGATTCAGTCGGTGGTTCGTATACCGGGTTAGTCGATTTAGCATTAACCGGTGAGGTTCTTGGGCAGTCACCCATCGGCCATATTTGTTTTGGCACACAGGCTCCCGACGCAGGTAATGCAGAGCTACTTCACCTTCATGGTACTGAGCAGCAAAATGAACAGTGGCTACAACCGCTTGCTTCTGGGGCAATACGTAGTTGTTTCGCGATGACCGAACCTCATACAGCGGGCTCAAATCCGACCCTGCTCGATTCTACGGCTGTTGTCGATGGTGATGAATGGGTGATTAATGGTCGTAAGTGGTTCACGACTGCTGCTGATGGTGCACAATTCACCATCGCCATGGTTATCACAGAGCCAGAGGCCGCCAAGCATATGCGCGCAAGCATGATCCTCGTGCCATTGGATAATCCCGGGTTTAATATCATCCGCAACATACCTGTGATGGGGCATGCCGGACAGGGTTATTTT
>CAZLIR010000121.1:0-3331 GCA_964559635.1 uncultured Enterobacterales bacterium | reverse complement strand
GTTACCGATGATACGATTTTGGCATTCTTCTACCGCGAGGAGCGCGCAGCTCGGATTTATGATGGTCCCGATGAGGTGCACCAAATGAGTGTCGCCAAATCCATTCTGAAGGGTTATTCAGATTAGGACAATGACGGCCAGATTGAAACAGACCGCCACAGATATGCTGAACTTTAAACAGTTCTGTCGCGAGATAGCATTCGATAAGCACGATTTCTATCGCTCGGTATTTCATCATCACAAGTTTCAAATTCGCAATGAACGAATCGCCATCAAACGTCTTGAGAGGATATGCGATGCGACATTTGCTCTTGCCAATCGTGGCGGCTTTCATTCCATGACCTTACGACAACTGTCAGAGCAGTGTGAGATGAGTATGGGGGGCATGTATGCCTATATTTCTTCCAAAGAGGAGCTTGCTCAACTCATTTATTCGACACTGAATCGTTATTGCCAAGAGCAAATGAATCGATTTATTGATACCTCAGAGAACGCTGCGGCACAGTTACAGAAAACCCTTCGTTACCACCTTTACCTGAGTGAATTATTGCAGCCCTGGTTTTACTTTGCCTACATGGAAGCGCGCAGTCTGAATAATCAAATTCATATGGCGATTGAATCTGAGATGCTGATGGAGAATAGGATCACCAACCTGATTAAATCCGGAATGAAAGAAGGACTTTTCAAACTGAGCAGCGAAAAACCAAAGCAGATCCGCCTAAACGCATCCTTGATAAAGGGCATGCTTCAGGATTGGTATTTGAAAAAAGGCAAATATCAAAAGCGGCGAGTCAGTGTTGACCAATACGCCGATGAATTAATTGCTATGACCTTTGATCATCTTAAATATGAAACGTTGTCAGCCAACGATGATTAAACCAAACCAAGACGATTAAACCTTATCGTGAACACATTAACAGCGATAGGATTGAACCACTACACTGAACGTGACGGAGAGACACATGTCAGAATTAAATGAAGCACAGTTAAATAAAATTTCCTCAACAAATTGCTTTGATTTAACCGGTAAAACAGCCCTGATCACGGGAGCCAGTCGAGGTATTGGTGCTGCGGTGGCCAGACTTTATGCGCAGTTCGGCGCCCATGTCATCGTTTCCAGTCGTAAGATAGACAATATACAGTCAGTGGTCGATGACATCATTGCAGCAGGTGGTCAGGCTACCGGTATTGCCTGTCACATAGGCGATCCGGATGCCATAGCCTCGTTGATGGCACAGATTAAAGAGCAGTTTGGTCGACTCGATATTCTGGTGAATAATGCCGCGACTAATCCCTACTTTGGTCATGTGCTGAATACCGACGTCAGTGCCATGGAAAAAACCATTGATGTCAATATCAAAGGCTATTTTTTGATTAGTCAACAAGCCGGCTTATTGATGAAAGAATCAGGTGGCGGGGCGATTATTAACACAGCCTCAATCAATGGGGTACGTCCCGGTCCGATGCAAGGGATATATTCCATTACCAAAGCTGCCATCATTTCCATGACCGATTCCTTTGCCAAAGAGTGCGCGCCAGCGAATATTCGGGTCAATGCCATACTGCCCGGTTTGACGGATACCAAGTTTGCCTCCGCGCTGACCAAGAATGAACAGATGCTCAAAATGATCTTACCGATGATCCCGATGCAGCGGATGGCTCAGCCTGAAGAGATAGCACCGGCATTTTTATTTTTGGCATCTGATGCTGCCTCATATATCACCGGTGTGGCACTTCCGGTCGATGGTGGGCTGCTCACTTAACGACGAATAAATCTCACGTATGCATCGCTGTGACGGATGATGTTTCTAGTCGATAATTTGTCACCGTTTGCGTAGCTGTTGATTCTGGCACTGATCTCAATCATAGCCTGACCAATCTGTTGCGCGCGGACCGCAGCGCCGACGGGAGCGAAAAACCAATACAGCATGTCTTGGCCAATATGTGCCTCTTCTTCGGTTGGACCGATATAATCAGGACGATAGGCGATCACTTTCAATGCTGAATTATCAGCAAAACCAAATAATGCCTTTTCTGCCCGAATTTTTTCCCGAACCCACATGGTGTCTGAATCCTCGGAAATATCACTCGAGCTGATAAAGTGAAAGCTGCGTTGCTCAGAAGTGCCATGCTTATGCCAGGCCTGCAGAAAAGCCATTGGAAAGTCGGTATGGATCATGCCGTAGGTTTTCTCATCGACCCCAATTGACGATATCCCAATGGCCCAGTAAACGGTATCGATATCAGCAAGCTGAGTGATAATGGCGTCATAGTTCAGGTAATCCATGTGCTTGATAACCGTTACCTTGCCGCGCTTAACGCCCTCTTCCATTCGTGCAGTGATACGCCGGGTAATGACAAAAATGTGCGCTATCTCAGAACTCGCAAGAGTTGCTTTGAGTATGCCGTCACCAGTAGTTCCACTGGCACCAAAGAGTGCCACTGTCTCGCGCATCAGTTGATTATTGTCCCTTGTGTCGACGATACGATCATCGGTCTGCACAATATAAACTCCGACTAAGTAAAATGCCGCAAACAGCGCGACAGGGGTCAGAAGGATCTTTTTGATGAGACTGGATTTAATCATGTATTTACCTTGTTATTTCTAGCACATATTGCTCAATGTAATGGGGTTGTTTAGTGTCATGTGACCAAATTTCGGCAGCAAAATGCTTCTCGGCGTATTCGACTAAATCCCAGAATGGCGGTCTGCCGGGATCGGTGATGTATATTTCTCGAACGCCGGCTTTAAGTGCCCTGCGAATTAAATTTTGCCAGTCTTTTTTCAGACGATCCCAAAAGCAGATATCACCTGCAACGATCACATCAAATTCCTGTAGTTTCTGTTTTGTCATGCGCCGCATGGTGCCGTGAATAAATTCAATTGACACCTCGTTTGCATTGGCATGGTAGTCAAAGAATGGTCTGACGGCATTGTCAGCATCCAACCCTGAGACCATGCCGTTGACCTGTTTCGCCATGTAGGAGGTCAACACACCCCAGCCACAACCTATTTCCAGTACACGACTGGTATTACTGATCGGAAACTGTTGTAGAAAATCCATTAATACAAAGCTGGCTTCCCAGACCGTATTTCCATGAATCGACGGTTGTTCCTGCTGCGACGCTATGGCGGCAATATCTGGATGTGTCGGGGGAAATATTTGGGTATCAAAGACTTCGATAACCTGACTATTTGTCTTTTGATCAAGGCAATTTGGCATCGGTTACAGCGACTTGGTTGAGTATGTCATGGACTAATCTGGCTTATGAGTGTTCGTCTGTTGCTAGTAATTGTAGTGTAGAAAATTAACATTTCATAATCGTAATC
>CAZLIR010000120.1:4145-6977 GCA_964559635.1 uncultured Enterobacterales bacterium | reverse complement strand
GTTGTTAACCACGTGATGAAAGACAACTTCAATGGCTTTAATATCAGTTTCCGTCATCAAGATTATGAGTCTATTCCCAGAACCACCAACACATTTAATGTTGAGTGGGGCAGTGATTTTAATGATGGTGCGTCAAATTTAAGTGTTTTCTTTAACTACTACGAGCGTGGCCGGGTAAATTCACAGGACGATCCGCGTTGGGCGAATGCTGACTTCCGGTATCGTATTCCTGATGGTTCGCTGTGGTCTGGTAGCACTGCATTCCGAAATACCAGCGCCAATTCTCGGTATGGTCAATATGATGTAGTTTCAGGTCTTGGATCGAGCCATAGTCTGAGACAAAACGATATTACTGACAGTCGGGGTGAGTTCGAAACCTATCCGCTCGGTGATCCGCGATGTCAATATCAGATCAATGAGTACATTTGTGGTGCTGAGGATGGCCAAGGCACATTCCGTCATAATCTGAATGAAAATCGTGATTTATCCTCAGAATTAGAGCGTGCCAATCTGTACATGTCATTTGTTCATGATTTTGGCGATGGGTTAGAGAGTTATAACGAGTTTATGTACTACCGCTCTACAACGAATTTGAATCGTCATGGCTCAGCGCCATTCTCATCCATTAAGTTGCGTGTGGGAGCAGAGAACTATTGGAACCCATTAGGACCCTGTGGTTCGCCCAATCGCCTGCCCGACTCGGTCATTGGTACCGATGTGCCATGTGAGGGATTGGAGTTAGAAATCGATAACTATCGCTTCCTAGAGCGCCCACGAATTGTTGATAATGACGGCACAAGTATCCGCTTGTTGACCGGCTTAAGGGGCACCTGGAATGAATGGGACTGGGATGGTGCCATTATGTATGCCAAGGCAGAAAAGGATGACATCACCCGAAACCGTGTCTCGAATCTACTTATTGCTGAGGCATTATTCGACCCCACGCCCAATGCCTACAATCCATTCTGTGGTGGCTGTGCCGATAGTAATATTGAGCGTGCACTGGTCGACGTAACGCGATTATCAACCGCCTCATTAACTTCGATTGATTTCAAAATGTCGCATCCAGCATTATTTGAAATGTCAGGGGGCGATGCCGCCGGTCTGGTAGGCGTAGAAATCCGCAATGAGGATTTTGTCGATGATCGTGATCCACGTCTTGATGGCACGATCGTTTTCACCGACTATCAAGGAGACACCTATCCCTATGTTTCCGATGTGGTGAACTCTTCACCAACGCCTGATAATAGTGGTTCGCGTGACGTCACGTCGTTATTCGCAGAGCTCCAAATGCCCGTGTTGGACAATCTGGATGTTCAGGCAGCGATTCGCTTTGAGGATTTCTCAGACGTTGAGTCAACCACCGTTGGTAAATTAGCCTTTGGCTATCGACCAATGGACGAAATCCTGCTGCGTGGTTCATGGTCGCAGGCATTCCGTGCACCGAACTTGATCACAATCAATGAGAGCATCGTGGCACGAAATAACACGCGTACGGATTATCTATGTCAATATGCAGCTGAGAATGGCGGTGATCCGGATCAGGACATCTTAGATTGTCGTAATGCCATCCAACGTGTTGCTACTGGCTCTAAAGAGTTGAAACCCGAGACTTCGGAAAACACGTCGGTTGGTATCGTTCTGTCGCCTCTGGATAACCTCGTTCTAACAATTGACTGGTGGTCGATTGAGAAAGAGGACACCATTGGTCTGTTCGGCGAAGAAAACCACACCATTCTCGAGTTAGTGAACAACTTAAATGCTGGCAACGCCAATTGTGGCGGTAGCTTTAATGATGCCGTGGTTCGTGATTCCGATATCGATCCAGATGCGGCGGCGATTTACACGGCAGCAGGGCTATGTCCGGCTGGCAACATCGAGCAAATTCGCGATCAATATGCCAACCTTGACACACGAACGCTTGAGGGACGCGATATTACGCTGAGCTACACCATCGAAACGGAAACAGCAGGTACCTTTGACTTGCGCTATCAGGTTTCTAACCTGACCAAGTTTGAGCAGGCTGCAGGTGGCGACTCTCTGGTACTGTTAGAGGCTGCTGAAAGTGGTGTGCTACCACCTAGCATACCGGTTGATGGATTCGCCGACCTAATCGGTCGTGATGGTAATCAGGATCAGCGCGAATCACTTCGCTTTAGCTGGAATGTTGATAACATCACCACCGCACTGACGGGTTACCGCATTGGTGATTTCTATCAGAGTTCGCTGACCTTGAGTGATGGAACGCGTTATAAAATTCCGTCAATGACACGCTTTAATCTAAGTTTTGCATATCGCTTTGAAGACAGTCGTTTACGTGTTGGCATTAACAATATTCAGGATCGTCGCGCACCATTAGCCGACCGATTCTTTGGATACTTTGCTGATGCCCATACCGACTATGGTCGTTCAATGTATGTCGATTATAAGCACTACTTCGATTAAAAGAGAAACCACGTAAAGGGCGGGCAAATGCTCGCCCTTTTTTATAATCAGTATGTCTTATCTCCGTCTCTTAACACTACTTACTTTCCTGCTCTCATCGTCCGCATGGGCCTGTGAGTTTAAATCTGTGACGTTTCACAAAAACTTTAGCGCAGCTGGATTAGATTCCTGTGAACAAACGGGCATGTTTGAGTATGAGCTTTGGATCAAGCCCGAAAATACGCCGATTAATCCGAGTGCCTGGTATGCTTTTCAGGCTTCGGCAACCCATGATCAGCAGATCTATGTCACCATTCGTTATAAAGATAAGGGGCGTCACCGTTATACCCCTAAAGTGAGTCAGGATGGTCAGCAATGGCAAGCATTGGCGCATGAAGTGACGACAGG
>CAZLIR010000120.1:1566-4045 GCA_964559635.1 uncultured Enterobacterales bacterium | reverse complement strand
CCGCCCGAGGTGACAGGAGCGCTGGGTATGATGCCATTCGTTGAGACCGTTTTAAGCGCATTGCCAGTGGCTGAAAAATTTCGTAAACAATACAACATTCTCATCATACCGCTCGTTAATCCCGATGGTGTTGAACGGGGCCATTGGCGTCATAATGTCGGAGGCAAGGATTTAAATCGTAATTGGGGCGAGCTCTCAGAGCCAGAAGTGATCGGCATTCATAATCGCTTTCAGGATATTGTTAAACAGGGCGGTAAAATCGTTTATGCAGTGGATTTTCATTCAACCTGGCGCAGCCTGTTTTACACCATGCCTGAGGATTACGATCTGGAGGATCCAACCTTTTCCAGCAGATGGCTGGCGAGTTTAGCGCAGACCCTGCCGAATTTTGAAGTTGAGGAGAGACCGGGCATCAGCAAAAACCCGGGAGTATTTAAACAATACATCGCTGATGCCTATGGCGTGCACTCAGCTACCTATGAAGTGGGTGATCGCTCCGATAGAAACGAGATTCGTTTGGTTGCAAAGACATCAGCCATGCTGCTGATGAAGCAGATGCTGAAATAACAACAGACGCATCTGGTTACAGTCTACAGTTGCGCTTAGCCCTCATGGAGCGTATGTTTAAAGAAATCTCAGAGGGTGTTAGTCGGCAGATATTCCTCTAGAAAATGATCACGCGCGACATATTCCCTCTGTGTCTATCACATGGCGGAGGGCTTTATGAGTTTCAGAATGTCTGCGTTGTTACTGACATTCCTTGTCTGGGGGTGTTCAACGACGCCATCCAGAGTAACCTCAGATGTTGATCAATATCTGCATGATGACCTTTTCCCTAACCACCTTTCTGCTCAAATAGAAACCAGTGAAGACGTGTTTGCGCTGAGTGAGGAGATGAAGCTGTTCATCAGCGAACACGTCATGCGCCAACGATCACCGGTCGCACAACTGAAAACACTCTCCAGAGGCATATTCGAGCATTCCGATATTGGCATCATGTATCAAAACGATGCTAACACGGTTGCCGCGGAGACCTTTGCCAATGGCACCGCCAATTGTCTGTCCCTAACGATTATGACCTATGCTCTGGCTGATCACGCCGGGTTCGGGGTTGATTTCCAACAAGTGAACGTGCCTGAATTCTGGATCAGACGGCAGGGCTCGAGTATCTTAAATCGACATATCAATCTGAAGCTGTATCAGAAAGGACGTGATCTCGATACATTATTCAGAAAACAGGCGTATACCATAGACTTTAATCAGGTCAGTGGTACAAGCTATTTCAGCAAGAACCTCATATCCAAGCCACGCGTCCTCTCATTGTTTTATAACAATAAGGGGGTTGATTACCTACTCGTCAATGATTTCGATACGGCCTATGCCTATTTCAAGAAAGGTATCATGACGGATCCGCTATTATCTGACAGTTATACCAATTTAGGGGTGTTATACCGCAAAGTGGGTCAGGATGAGTGGGCTGAAAAAATCTACCAAAAGGCACTCACCATGAGTCCGGGAGACAATACAACGCTGGAGAATCTATCTACCCTATATCGTGCAACGGGCCGCGGGTCTGAGGCCGAGCAGATTGATCGGGTACTCATGGCAGAGCGACGTGCCAACCCCTATTACCACTTTTTATTGGGCGAGCAAGCACTTGAACAGCGAGACCTGGCTAAAGCCGAATCGCATTTCACTCAGGCCATTAAACTACATAGCAGAAATCATGAGTTCTATTTTGCCATGGCCCGCACTATGTTTCTCATGGGCAATAATAAGGCTAGTCAGCGCTATATGAATTTGGCGCTTAGATACTCGGAATCCGAGTCAGATGAGCTACGTTATCAGTATAAGTTAAATAGCTACTCTCAGCTTGATAAACGACCATAGCCTTAACGCAGCCGTATCGTCGCAGCACAATAATATCCATCAGCACCCAGACTATGTCAGCAAAGGCGCTTCTTCTTCACCGCCGGCACTGGTATACTTCCGCCTCACTAAATAATGACTATACTTAAACGTGCTCTCAACAGGGACAAAGCTATTCAGGAATTACTATGACCGCTCCGATCATTTACACAAAAACCGATGAAGCGCCGGCATTAGCCACCTACTCACTTTTACCTATCGTTCAGGCTTTTGCAAACACAGCCGGGATAGCCATTGAAACACGCGACATATCCCTTTCGGGTCGCATCATTGCCAACTTCCCTGACTATTTAACGCCAGAGCAGCAAATTGGAGACGCATTAACTGAGTTAGGTGAGTTAGCTAAGTTACCTGAGGCCAACATTGTAAAGCTACCAAATATCAGTGCCTCTATTCCGCAGTTACATGCAGCAATTAAAGAACTGCAAGCGCAAGGTTATAACCTTCCTGATTATCCAGACGAGCCACAGACTGATGAAGAGAAAGCAGTTAAAGATCGTTATGACAAAATTAAAGGCTCGGCGGTAAACCCTGTATTACGTGAAGGTAA
>CAZLIR010000120.1:0-1466 GCA_964559635.1 uncultured Enterobacterales bacterium | reverse complement strand
GTTGATCAGAATAATGGTATTGGTGATCTCTACAGCAAGCTTGACCAACTTGAAGATGCTACACGCGAGGCAGTATTGGCTGATCTTCAGGCCTGCTATGACGCACAACCTGAGCTCGCGATGGTCAATTCTGATAAAGGCATTACTAATTTGCATGTACCAAGTGACGTGATCATTGATGCTTCAATGCCTGCCTGTATTCGTAACTCTGGCAAGATGTGGGGCCCAGATGGTCAGCTGAAAGATACCAAAGCCGTCATTCCAGACCGTTCCTATGCTGGTGTCTATCAAGCAACCATTGATTTTTGTAAAGAAAACGGTGCACTTGATCCTAAGACCATGGGCACAGTGCCAAACGTTGGTTTGATGGCACAGAAAGCGGAAGAATACGGTTCTCACGATAAGACTTTCGAGATTGCAGCAGCAGGTACTATGAAAGTAGTCGATGCTGATGGCAATGTGCTTATGAGCCATGCAGTTGCTGAAGGCGATATCTGGCGTATGTGTCAGGTTAAAGATGCGCCTATTCGTGATTGGGTAAAATTAGCTGTTAATCGTGCTCGAGCAACAGGCTCTCCAGCCATATTCTGGCTAAACAATGCGCGTGCACACGATCGCGAAATCATGAAGAAGGTAAACGAATACCTTCCAATGCATGATACTGACGGTTTAGACATTTCTATCATGTCGCCAGAAGATGCGACTAAGTGTTCGCTAGAGCGTATCGTCAAAGGTGAAGACACCATCTCAGTCACAGGTAACGTGTTACGTGATTACCTAACCGACCTATTCCCAATTCTAGAAGTTGGTACGAGTGCGAAGATGCTCTCAATTGTGCCACTCATGAACGGCGGTGGATTATTTGAAACCGGTGCGGGTGGTTCTGCGCCAAAGCACGTTCAGCAGTTTAATTCAGAAGGGCACTTGCGTTGGGATTCATTAGGTGAGTTCTTAGCATTAGCTGTTTCATTCGAGCATTACTCTGAAGTGAATGATAATGCCAAGGCGAGTCTACTAGGTAAGACTTTAGACGAGGCGACCACAGAATTCTTAATGAAGAATCGTTCACCATCACGTAAGGTAAATGAAATTGATAACCGTGGCAGTCACTTCTACTTAGCGATGTACTGGGCAGAAGCGCTTTCTAAGCAAACCGATGATGCGGTATTAGCAGAAACATTTGCTGGTATTTTTGCGCAAATGTCTTCGAACGAAGTGACTATCAATGAGGAATTGCTAGCGGCTCAAGGCGATGCGGTTGATATTGGCGGTTACTACAAGCCTAACGATGATCAAGGCTCACAAGCCATGCGTCCAAGCCAAACCTTGAACGCAATTATCAATTCTCTGAATTAAATTGTCTTAATCGCGGCTGCTTACCAGTGGCCGCTATTTTCCATTGATGCCCACGGCTCTTGCGGTGGTAAAGCATCGCCCTTCTGCAATAACTCAATTGAAATATTATC
>CAZLIR010000119.1:0-6978 GCA_964559635.1 uncultured Enterobacterales bacterium | reverse complement strand
GCCGGTGCTGAGGGTGTGGTTGAAAAGCAGCATCTTTTAAAGGCGCTCGATGTCCTCCAACTGGCGCAGGTAGAAGTTACCACCGATGCCCACATCTCGCTGCTAGGCGCTACAGGAGGTAAACAGGGCGTCTGTGTTGCCATCGGTACAGGCTCAGTGGCATTGCGCTATGAAGAGTACGAAGCGATCTCCCGGTTTGGTGGTTGGGGCTTTCTGGCAGGCGATCAGGGCAGCGGCGCCGATTTGGGTAGAAATGCAGCACGCGAAGTTTTAAAGGCCCGCGATCGTGAGGTGGATGATCCATTAGTCGATGAGTTATTAGCGCTCATCGGCACAGAGCGTGATGAAATCCTGTCTTGGTTCAAACATGCAACACCCGCAGACTATGCCGGGCTTTGTCCCACCGTTGTCAGGTATCATGCGAAATCAGATATTGCTCACACCCTGCTGCAAAAAGCCCTTAACGATATCAAAGAGTTAATCGAGGTGGCGCGCGGTGATACTGACTTACCGGTTTATCTGACCGGTGGTATGGGACATGAAGTCTACCCCTACTTAAGACAAGAAAATTGTGAGGATTGGTTGCGATTAGGCGAAGGAGACGCCATCGATGGCGCCCTGTTATTAGGACGCCAGCGGGTTGAAGAATTAGGCTAGATTAAGTAATAGGTCCTCAAGTTTGCGCTGATCGATAGCAAACTTGCGGATCCCTGTAGCCAGGTTCTCGGTCGCCATGGGATCCTCGTTCAACTGCCAACGGAATTGATTCTCGGTTAGTTCAGCCTCGGCCTCAGAGGTCTGACCGTGATCAGTCAACATTTGCGTCAAAGGCGCATCATTGGCATCTAGCTCTGACAACAAATCGGGACTGATCGTCAAACGGTCACAACCAGCGAGCGATTGAATTTCACCAATGTTGCGGAAACTCGCACCCATTACAATCGTTTGATGGCCATGAGCTTTGAAATAGCGATAAATCTCAGTCACTGACTGCACACCGGGATCCTTAGCACCCTCGAAATCAGTCTGATCGGTATTCTTCTTATACCAATCTAGAATTCGTCCGACAAATGGTGAAATCAGATACGCCTTGGCATCGGCACAGGCGCGCGCTTGAGCGAACGAGAAAATCAAGGTCAGGTTGCACTTAATACCTTCCTGCTCCAATACTCGGGCGGCCTGAATGCCTTCCCAAGTAGCGGCAACTTTAATCAGCACTCGTTCATGATCAAGACCCGAGCTTTTATACAAATCAATGATCGAACGTGCCTTATCAATCGTGCCCTGTGTATCAAACGACAGATGCGCATCCACTTCAGTTGATACATAACCGGTGACCGACTCCATGAGTTTCGCGCCTATTAGCACAGCGAGCTTATCCGCCGCTAACGAGGCCAGATCATCTCCGGATGTTTGCTCTCTGGCCCAGGCTATGGCCTCCTTACCCAGATACAAATACTTTTCATCACCCAAGGCTTTTAGCAGTAACGATGGATTAGTCGTGGCATCGACCGGTTTAAATTCTTTTATCGATTCAAAGTCGCCTGTATCGGCAACAACGGTTGTCATTGATTTCAGTTGTTCTAATTGTGATGACATGTGTGCTCTCTTGTCAGATTTAGGTTAATAGGTGTGATTAATCAATAACCACGGCGAACATTATATATTTAGGCTTAACAGTTAAACAGATGTCTGTTCAGAATGCGGCGTTTTTATCTCGTTTTGACTCATGATGTATTGCACGAAACTCAATCCCGCATTGGTGTACATGTTAAATACTTCATCAATACCGGCCTCTTTCAGTATCTCCTCATCTTTGGGATACCTGGCGGTAGCTGCAATTTTGATTGTTTTATCCTGCTTCCGGACTCGTTCAATTACCTCCAGGCCGATCTCTCCTAGCGGAAGAGTAATCAGTACCCATTCGAACTTGGGTGGTCTGACAAAGGTGTCCCAGAAGTCGGCTTCAGCTGGATTACCTCGAATCGCATTTCTGCCCAGCTCCAGATGCTTATCAACCGAGCGCTGGTCAAAATCAATACCGACCACACAATCGCCATGCACCTCGCGTAAGGCATCATAAGCACCAGTGCCCACGCGTCCCATACCGATAACTGCTAGTTGAGCTCCCTTACTATCATGCATTTGATCTTCAGGCATACGCTCAGCTCTCTGATGTTTGAGCAGGTGCTCATGAAATCTGTCGTATAGACCATGATCTTTTCGACACAGCGGTGCAAGTACAATAAATGATAGTGACAGGGCTAAGGCGATGATAATCAACCAGTCACTGCTAATCCAACCTTGGCTGGCACCCAGCGCGGCAACAATCAGGCCAAATTCGCTGTAGTTGCTGAGACTCAAAGTCGCCAAAAATGCAGGTCTTGCCCGAACCTTCATTCGTGTCATCAGCCAGAAGAAGAGCAATGATTTACCAAGAATTAGAGGCAGGATGAGAAGCGCTATCGAAAACACAGCCATGGTCGGTGTACCGGCCAGACCTATGGTCAGGAAAAAGCCAACCAGGAAGATATCTTTAAAACTCATGATCGACTTGGCCATCTCTTTCGCCTTACTATGACTGGCGACAAGCACGCCTATGAATAAGGCGCCCAAATCATCTTTAATACCCACCATTTCAAACAGGGTTGAGCCACCGATGGCAATTACGAGCGCAAATAAGATGAGTAACTCACCATAGCCCACGGTTTTGAGAACGCGAAAAAGTAGCGGTTTGATCAGAAATAATCCAACGATTAACAGGGGCGCATACCAGGCTGGCATCTTTCCCTCTGAGGCTGCCAGAAACAGCACCGCAAACAGATCCTGCATGACCAGAATTCCGATGGCGATCTTTCCGTGCATCGAGGCCATCTCGAACTTTTCTTCGAGAATTTTAACGGCGAAAACAGTACTGGAAAAACTTAAAGCGAAGGCAATCAATACCATACTGGACAATGGTAGTTCCATCAGCATCGGTAAGCCGGCGAACTTTAACAGGAGTAATGTGCCACTGATCACAGCAATTGTGATCACCATATGCAGACTGGTCACACCCCATATTTGCGGTTTGGCGAGGGATTTAATATCCAGTTTCAGACCGACGGCAAATAGCAGTAGTGTAACACCAAGATCAGACAACACATTGAGCATTTCACCGCCGGTGAAGCCCATGCCATTGAGCACGAACCCAGCACAAAGAAAGCCGATTAAAGGCGGGAGTTTTACGAGATGGGCCATATAGCCCATGACAAATGCCACAGCGAGCCAACTGACATCGCCCATGGCTATTGCAACCCACTGAAAATCCACCCGATGTAAACCCCACAAACGCTTTTTGCGGGAATTATATCAGATTATTTCTGGTAGACACGCACCCAATCGACATACATGTACTGTGGAAACTGAGTGGTGTTATCGGGCCGTCCAGAATGCTTACCACCCACAGCAATATTCAGGAGAATAAAGAATGGTTGGTGAAACTCTGAGTACACTGGTTTGGAGATATCTTTACGGGTTATTTCCTCACCATCTACATACCAAATCATCTCAGAGTCGTTCCACTCCATTTCGAAGACATGGTAATTTTCCGCGAACTTACCTTGTTTGAGTTGGTACTTTCGCGCACCCATGTGCGCGTGCTTACCGTCCGCGCCCTCGTAGTGCATATTCACTTCAATGGCACCGTCATCTTTTGAGCCATAGAATTCCATGACATCGATTTCACCCGTTGCTGGCCAGGGAGTATCACCGCCGTTTTCATCGATATTATTACCCAATAGCCAAAACGCTGGCCACATACCTTCGCCATAGGGCATTTGTATGCGAGCCGCGACTCGACCATGTTTCCAAGCCTGTTTATTAGCGGTATTTAAACGGGCTGATGTGTATTGATCTAAGCCATGTTTATCTGACTCATGAATGGCCTTTATGACTAAATTACCGTCTTTAACATAGGCATTCTCAACGCTGTTAGTATAACGTTGCCATTCTTCATTGAAGCGCCCTGCTGGCTCAACCTGATAATTCCAATTGGCTGGGTTTAATGTATCTCCCTCGAATTCATCGGCCCAAACGAGTTTCCATTCTGGACTTAATGCATAGGTGTCCGTGGCATGATTTGCCGCTGGATAAGTTATTTTTTTGCTCATTGTATCTGCTTTTTCTGCTTGGAGTGTGACGGTAGAAATTATGCTCAATGACATAATTATGATGAATAGACGGTTCATTTTTTGCTCATTATTGTTGTTTGTTAGTTCATATTACTCCAAATGGCGGCTACGGAGGGTCTAATCCGTCTTGAATTTAGGGCCGTTTATCTTGTGTGAGCGCCTGAAATAGCAGAAATCACACTCAAATCACGACCTCGATCATTCCAGACAAACCCATAATCAGTACCCAAAAAGCAAAGAAAAGTTTTAGTTTGCGCGGCGATAACCAGGTAACCAGTGTCCGGGCAAATATGCCGCCTAACACGGCTGCCGGGCCGGCAAACATCACCACCTGCCAATAGACATTCGGTTGTAAATAGAGATGTTGCGGCATGGAGAACCAGACCGTTATTGCAGAAACGATTACTGCGGTTGCAATCGCCATGATGATGTTGAAGCGGCGTAAAATGAGATAAGTCGCCAGTAACTCGCCTACTCCGACAGATAGCCAGGCAGTAATAACGCCACCCAACAAGCCGATCAAACCAAGCGCTACCAGATCATAGGTTTTCAAATGCGAATGCAGGGTTGGTTTACCGCTGACATAAACTGTGGCGAGAATGGCTAGCCCGAGCAGTACTGAAAAGCCAGAAAAGACGATATTTAAGCTACCGGGTATCGCTTGACCAAAACCATAAACCAACCAGATACCAACTACTGAAAACACCGCTGTCAGGACAATGATTGTGGCAAAGGGTGACCAGTCTGGCTCGGCGATACAGTGCTTGCGGCGGTGAAAAAACCAGGTCAAAGCGCCTGCGGTCATGCCAAAACTTTGAATGCCAAAGCTTGTTGCAACGGCCTGCTCCGGGGTAAATCCAAGTTGATTAAACATGGGGATAAAGACAACGCCGCCACCCGCACCGGTTGAGTTTGCAAATATGGCGCCGATGAGACCCAAAAAGGCAAATGAAAAATATCCGGAGAGTTCATCGAAAGTGATCGGCACCAGAATAAGTGCGACTACCCAAGCGAGTAAAAATAGGGCTATGAGATAAGACTTATTCAAGGACATACAAAAGACGAAATGGCTTTGATTGAAAAACTATATCTATATATACGAGCGTAAATTAAAATTGATGACCCAGCTCTGCCGGGCCACTCATATTAGAATAAGGTGTAAATCAATGTTGCTATTGAGGACTGTTGAGTCGCCACGATCAGGCCACCGATTAGACCCAGAATAATGAAAATAGGAAGCAACCACATCTTCTTGCGGACCTTTAAGAAGTCCCATAAGTCACGCATAAATTCCATCATTTAGAAAGGCCGCTCCAAATCATTATTATCAAGATTATCAGGGGTTTCAATCCAGTAGGTTGAACACTCTGACTGCAATTTTGCGCGATAGTTTAACTTACCGAACGTTCGCATGACAAATCCAATGGGTAATATCAACAGATAAAACACGATGCCCAGCAACAGACGTGTGTTGATCCAGCCCAGAATACCGGCAATTACCATCCAGACTCGGTAGAACGGATACAATCCTCTGGGGTATATCAGGTAAAGTAATCCGAACAATACTGTGACCGAAAAAGCGCCATACTTTGGTTCAGTACTAAATAGCCAGGGTATGATCACAATGAACAGCAGGGGTATTGCCCACATCATCACTAGTGCGAATGACTTAAGTGCGTCGGTATTATCGGCAGTTACTTGATTGACTTGCATAGCATCACTGCGGCTAGTCCGCCGCAAAACTCCTCTTTTTCGCCTCATTGATGTCAGCTTCAGACATTTGCTTCTTATCCAACACGAAATTGTTCATAACCAGATAATCCATTTCCGTCGCCAAAAAACACTCAACGGCATCTTTGGGACTACAAACAGGTGGCTCTCCGCGCACATTGAATGAGGTGTTAATTACCACCCCTATTCCGGTGATTGCTTTGAACGCTGAGATGAGTTTATGAAACCGTGGATTGGTCTCAGTATGAACAGTCTGCACCCGAGCTGAGTAGTCAACATGGGTGATGGCCGGTATATTCGAGCGCAACTGCTTGAGTTTATCAAAGCCCTGCACGGTATCATCGGCTTCAGGGTATCTCAGTGAAGGTTGCACATCGGCCACCATCAGCATGTAGGGACTATCAGCATCGTGTTCGAAGTACTCGGAGACGTCCTCAGCCAATACAGCCGGCGCAAACGGACGGAAGGACTCACGGTTTTTGATTTTCAGATTCATCACCGTCTGCATATCCCGATTGCGCGGATCCCCGACAATGGATCGGTTACCCAGTGCTCTGGGGCCAAATTCCATGCGTCCCTGAAACCAACCAACCACATTGCCCTCATCCATTAGTGTCGCAACGTGAGAATAGAGTACCGATTCATCAAAGCGCTCAGAGGGAATCTGGCGCTCTTTTAGGTAGTGGGTAATCTCATCATCGTCGTAGACATTACCCAGATATGCCCCTTGCATCTGATCCATCTGATTGTCCGCTATTGGCAAACGTGGCAGATCGAAATATTGATGGCTCGCTAACAGAGCTGCTCCCAATGACCCACCGGCATCACCGGCCGCAGGTTGAACCCAGATGCTGTCAAACGGCCCTTCGCGATGCAATCGACCATTGGCAACACAATTCAGTGCCACACCGCCCGCCAAACATAGATTTTTTGATCCTGTTTTCTGCTGTGCGAAACGGGCTATTTTCAACACCACTTCTTCGGTGACTTTCTGAATCGATGCCGCCAAGTCCATTTCTTTTTGGGTCATTTCTGAGTCAGCAGGACGCGCAGGTCCACCAAACAGCCGATCAAG
>CAZLIR010000118.1:0-7014 GCA_964559635.1 uncultured Enterobacterales bacterium | reverse complement strand
CAACCGAAAGATTTTCAATGCCAATAAAAATAACCTTACTGATAATTATTCTGCTATCCACTTTGAAGGTCGAGGCCGCCACGAAAGTACCTTGGGAGTGGACCTTGGTTGTTGTAGCTCTAATATCAGCCATTGTGGCTACTATCATCACCAGACGTAACAGTAAGGCGAATACGCTCGGTCTAAAAATTTTACTGGGGGGATTATATTTCTGGGTGATTACCTTTGCGCAAACGATTGTGCTGGCATTGGTATATCAATTTTTCATGAAGTAACTAGTCATAAAGTAAGTATGTTTTCGGGCGTTGGTTAAGACTACATACATCCTTAACCAACAAAACCCTATTTAAAGATTAAATGAAGAGAAGACTATGATTCGTCCTCCATTTTCTTCTTCTTTTTCTTCATTTCCATCTTCATTTCTTTTTTCTCTTTCGCCATCATTTTCTTGGCGTCTTTTTTCTCCATCATAGCGGCTTTCTGCTCAGCGCCCCTGGCTTTGTTTTCCGCAGCCTTAGCTTTGTTTTCCGCAGCTTTGGCCTTATTTTCCATCGTCTTGGCTTTCTTATCTTTGGCGTCCTTCATCTCTTTCTTAGCTTTATCTTTATCTGTTGAACCATGGTGGTCAGCAGTGATAGCAGAGGTCGCGAAAAACATTGAAATACATGCGACTAGGATTAGTTTAAGTTTACGACTCATAGTGTGGTCTCCTTGGTATGTAGATTGGTTAAAGGGTCAAACCCGCTATCACCCTAACGAATGTCCACCAGTTTGTAAACCGAGAGAATGTTTCGAAATGTAGTACGGTATGATTATTTAACGAAGGCGGTCCATTGGACTAATCCAATAACCCTTTCTCGATGGCAACTAAAACAGCACGCGTTCGATCACGCACCCCTAGTTTGGCGAGAATATTAGAAACATGATTTTTTATGGTACCCTCAGATTTATGCAGGATCTGTGACATTTCTTTGTTGGAACAACCCGTGGCCATCAGTCCCAGAATTTCATGCTCGCGGTTTGTCAGCTGTTCCAGAGGATCAGGCATATTCAAGCCAGAATGATACCCCTTCAAACCGGCCATCAGACGTTCAGTAATGGCTGGTTGCATCAGACGATTACCTGAATGAACTGTCTTAATACCCTCAATCAGCGTTTCCAATGATACATCTTTCAGTAAATAGCCCGCAGCACCCAACTGTATTGCTTGCAGAATTAATTCATGGTCATCGAAGGTAGTCAGTATGATAATGGGTATTTTGATCGCTTTAGCATTGAGGGCTTTGATGGTTTCAATCCCTCCCATGACCGGCATAGATAAATCCATCAGAATCACATCGATCGGCGTGTCTTCGACTAGCTGCAAAAATTCCTGTCCATCACCGGCCTGAGCGACCACCTTTATATCATCTGATAGATTCAAAAGATTCGTAATACCATCACGGATCAGCTTTTGATCATCCACTAAACAGACATTAATGGTCATGCGGCACCTCACGGGGTACATCAATGACTAACTCCAGATGGCCATCTTTGATGGCTGTTTTGAGAGAACCACTAATCGTGGTCAGTCGCGCCAACATCCCGTTTAATCCATTGCCAAATACCAGCGGGCCCTTGACCTGACCATTATCTGAAACTGTCGTAATGATCCGCTCCTCGTCGGGTGCTATCTGGATATGCAATTCTGAGGCATTCGCATGTCGCATACTATTGGTTAAGGCCTCAAGAATACAAAATGATAACGTCTGTGTGACCGACAGATCCTGCCATGAAATACTTTCGTCAATAGAGGTTGTGATGGTCATTGTGGGTATATAGCTACGCCATAAATCCACCAGCGCGTTGATATCAATTGAATCATTGACTCTAATCTGATTAATGGCCTCGCGAACATCACTTAATAGTAATTTGGCCAACGCATGAGACTGCTCAATTTGTTGTTTGGCCGGACCTTCAGTTTGATGTTTGGCAACCTCTAAATTGATGATCAGTGCCGTTAAATGATGGCCAACCAAATCGTGCAGGTCGCGTGCAATACGAGTTCGCTCCTGTTGCTTACTCACCTGCTTGACCAGTTCCTGCGTGGCACGAAGTTCCTGATTGACGCGTTCCATTTGCTCTTTGGCCTTTTGTGCTTCTTCTGTTTGATGTGCCATCAAAATCGCGAATAGATGAAAACTACCGAAAAGAATGGCGCTAAACAACACACCATCCATCTGCCACTTCCACGAAAACAACATAAACCAACTGATCACGACCAGCGTCGAAATGATTAGGCAGGTTCTGATCGATACAAAACTCACCAACACAGCGACCCAAATAATGGTTAATATCGATAAGTATCCGGCCGGTATAAACAGAACAAGTAGGTAGGTCATCGCAAGCATGACGACTAACAACACCCGTCTCGTTAGCTCAGACAAATCAGTTGCTCTCAGGTGAGCGAGGAGCAAAAAGCAGCTTAGGTAGACCAAGAATAGTACTGAAACCAGACTAATATCGGTAATAGACATCGCCCTTTCAAACATCATAATCAAGGTGATGATGTAGATAGCTGCCCAGGTGCTGACTGCTGCAAAGTCAGCCAAATTAAATTTATAGCGCGCGAAATAATGCTTCATCATGCCGATATTATGACAAATCCTGTGACCACAGAATATAGCCAAAAGTCATGGTTTTAAAAAATGACTTTCGACACTCACGATGAAATTCTCATGGCGATACACTTGTCTCAACTGATTTAAGGAGACAGGTATGATTCATTTTATACACCAATGTTTATTTTATTCGCATGTCGCGATTGGCACAGTTGCCTTGTTTACTTTTTGGGTACCGGTTTTTGCTGTCAAAGGAGGTGCAAAGCATAAGTCGGTTGGTAAAATCTTTGCCTGGTCGATGTATGCGGTAGCTATTACCGGCTTGTTCATGACCCTGATTGCACTGGCCATGCCGCTACAGACCTATGATATCGACCCTAATTTACCTCCTGTTCGTATTGCTGAAATAACTGAGCAGATTCGCCTCATGAATAGCTTTTTGTTCATGCTGTCTTTGTTGGTACTGAACAGCACACATCATGCGCTTTCGGTGGTTAAATATAAATTAAATCGAGATGCTATGAAGACCACCATGTACCTACTCCCGATCATACTTCTTGGGATCTGTGGTATCGGTATGGCTGTGATCGGCTACCTGAAGTCACAAGTACTATTTATGGTGTTTGGTGGCATCTCAATTTCCGCCAGTTTTGGCATGCTGAAATATATCTTCCAACGAGAGGTAGCTCATAATCGCTGGTTGATTGAGCATTTCAGTGGCTTAATTGGCTCTGGTATTGGCGCCTACACAGCCTTCTTTGCATTCGGCGGGCGTCGCATATTAAGTCATATTTTTGTCGGACAACTCCAGCTTATCCCCTGGATTGCTCCGGCAGTCATTGGCACGGCCTTTACGTTCTGGTTAACGCGTAAATATCAGCAACAGGCTAAGAAGGTTGATGCTCAGGCCAGTAGCTCGCGCAAAAGTGAGGTGGCAAATGCCCCTTTAGGTAATGAGAAACTTAATACCAGCGCACCATTGTCCCAGCAGTAACTCAATTCACCGGCATGGACGACTAGTGACCGTTCATGCCAAGCCACACGACTGTTGGCAATACCACGAGCCAAAGCCTCATGTCTCAATAGCACGGATGCAATTATATCCTTTCCAGTACCCGCAATTGGTATCGGTCCATCACCGGGCAGTAGTCCTTGTCCTGATTGCCAACTATTTTGTTTGATGTGCTCAGCTAAGATTTCATTGAATAAAAACGAGCGGCAAGCGGATAGATACATACTGCGCTGGTTCTTCTCGCGCACTCTCAGTTCACCCGCTAACATCCGTTTGCCGCGGATCAGATTCTGATTCTTGGAGCCAAATCGCTGTGGCCCAAAATAATTCGGTATGCCGTATCGTGTGATTTGAGTGAGTATTGTTTCGGTGTCACTTCGTGAACCTTGGAAGTCTGTACACCGGATCGTAAAGCGATTACCTATCAGGTCACCTATGGCTAGCTTTTGCTGATGACGTGTAGAGGCAATAATCGAAAACTTAGCATGTTCAGGCGATGCATTGTTTGACCAGTCGGCATTGGTTTGAACACTAAACCATTGTGTAGTCACCGCCTGTTTATCCTTGCGACCAGCATATGACACAGCCCATGGTTTGACCGAGTAGTACTTAGCTAGTTCAGACGCCACCGCGGCGGTATCGATGTTCTTCTTTTGCACCTTAAGCAACAGGTAGTCACCGTCACCGGTTGGTGTCAGTTCAGTAATCTCATCGACTTGAAAGTGTTCTGGTTCTGCGCGGTAATTTGCAGTTGCTTTCGGACCACCAAAAGCGCAGGGCCAATCAGTCATGAATTAGGGACAAGTAACACAACGGCATGAACGGAGATGCCTTCTGCCCGACCAATGTAGCCCATTTTCTCGGTCGTCGTGGCTTTGATATTTAGCTGAGTATCCGTGGTCTCACAGTCCTCGACCAGCAATGCTTTCATGTCGGGTAAATAGTTTGCCAGGCGTGGTTTTTGCGCAATAACCGTGATATCGGCATTACCAAGCGACCAGTGGTTCATCTTCATCAAACTAACAACATGACGCAGTAAATCGCGGCTATTAGCTCCCTTCCAGCGAGGGTCTGTATCTGGAAAGTGATGGCCAATATCTTTCATAGCCAGTGCGCCAAGGATGGCATCACACAGGGCATGGATCAGTACATCACCATCAGAGTGCGCCAACATGGCAGGTGCTTCAGGAATTGTCACGCCACCCAGAATTAATTGGCCCTCATCAGAAAACTTATGTGCATCAAACCCGTGACCAATTCGCATTTATATGTCCTTTGACTCTGACTGTTGTGCTAGATAAAGACTTACAAGCGCTAAATCTTGCGGTTGCGTTACTTTAATATTTCGTACATCGCCCTGCAATAATTTGATATTCGCAGACACAGACTCCATGGCTGATGCCTCATCAGTCACTGTAGCCAAATCTGCCGATTGTAGTGCCGATTGCAATGCGCCGAGTTGAAAAACCTGTGGCGTTTGTGCGCGCCATAACTTGCTCCTATCCACGGTACTGGCAATCTGACCATCTGATGTTTGCAACTTTACTGTGTCATGGATTTTATCCGCCAGAATAACACCATCGAGTGCTTCAGATAACAGCGCTTGCCTGATGCCTTGCAGGTCATGCGAAAACAAGCAGGGACGTGCCGCATCATGGACTAGTGTCCAAATGTTTGAGTCATGCCGTTGGCGCGCCTCAGTCAGGGCATTCAGCACTGACTCTGCCCGACTAGCCCCACCGGCTACGCAACTCACTTTACTAAATTGATCACCAATATGCGTTTTCCAATAGCCGTCCTCAGGTGATATCGCAACAAATATTTCCGTTATCCAGTCGCACTGTTGCATTTGATTCAATACATACCACATAAGCGGCTTGCCCAGACATGAGAGATATTGCTTGGGCACATCGGCACCCATACGGGCTCCCACACCGGCAGCAGGAATAACAGCAATCGCTTGGAATTGTGAGGTGGTCATGGAAGATTATTCAATAACGCGATAGAAAACTTCGCCTTCACGGATCATACCGAGATCATTTCTGGCACGCTCCTCAATCGCTTCTCGTCCATTTCGAAGGTCATTGATTTCAGCGTAAAGAACGTCATTACGAGCTTTGTTGCGCTCGTTTTCTTGAGTCTGTTGCGAGACCGACTCCTTGAGTTCGAAATAAACCCCAAGGCTCGACTGTCCAGCCCAAAGACCATAATGGATTAGTACTAACAAAAGCAACAGAAATGCATTTACCAGTTTAATCAAGGGACTACTCCTGTGAATATGGCCCAATTATGACAAATTTTTCTAATGATTACACTGTTTTACCATGGATTTACGATTTCCAGAACTAGTTCAAATCACCATAGGCCTCGACATACTGATAACAGTCATAGACCACTGCAAACCAGGCAAATCCGACCAGTAATTTAGCATCAGCTAAGTGGGCTGATTCAAGGGATTTAAACGAGTCTGCCAGTGTAAGTATATCCGTTTGATAGCGCTGCAGAATGTCCTTGCATATGACTTCTTCTCGTAATGAAGGTGGTAGATACTTATTATGAAATGCATATCTTACCGCATCTGACATACTTGACCCACCCTCACATAAGGTCTTGATCCGCTCAACGACATACTGGCCAAATGGCGTGTCCGTGGGTGAGCGGTCAGGTACCTCAGCGACATTACTTGCGGCGACAGTGTCCTGTTCATCACTCGCTTCAGCAGTAGTGGTAACCACGGTTGAGGAAGAATCAGTTGAGGAAGTCTCCTCTTCGGTCTCCATATGTTCAGCTGCTAACTGTGTCAGCATCTGCTGGTGCTCAACTGATAGCTGGCTCATGTCGCCGTTGACGCTTTTAAGCTGCTCGAGAATTTCCTCGAATTGTTGTTGTTCTTGTTCGCTTAACTCCGATAAGAGCGATTGGATGTGATCTGTGTTCATTGGACTGCCTGACAACTTCTTTGGAATCATAGTACCAGACTGTGTCGGCATTATCATGCACCGTATCACAAATGCTGACGTATTATGAATCAGACTTTGAATTACATGAAAAGTCCACATATAAGTTTCATCACCGTCATTTGAGGAGTCATTAATGCGCATTCTGTTATTCTTAGCCACCAATATCGCCGTCATCATGCTGTTGAGTCTTGTCTTCAATGTGCTCGGTCTAAATGGCTTACTTCAAGCCAATGGCGTTGACTTGGATATGAATGCACTGCTGGTCTACTCAGCTGTAATCGGTTTTGCCGGCTCTTTTATCTCGCTGTTCATGTCTAAATTTATGGCTAAGAAAAGTATGGCTGTGCAGGTGATTAACGAACCGCGCAACAGTAATGAGCAATGGTTAGTGAACACTGTAGCCCGGCAAGCTGATAAGGCGGGGATCGGGATGCCAGAAGTG
>CAZLIR010000117.1:0-7033 GCA_964559635.1 uncultured Enterobacterales bacterium | reverse complement strand
CGGATGTAGTGCTTACGCATTTTTCCTGAAATGTGAGCAGTTACCACGTGACCATTTTCTAATTCAACGCGAAACATGGTGTTTGGCAGTGTTTCTAACACTGTGCCATTCATTTCAATATGTTCTTCTTTTGCCATAGTTTCCTTTATCCAGGCTATTGCTTGTTTGATTTACCGTATGGGCGCGTAGTTTGCCCTAATTTCTGTCCAGAAGCAATTAAATGAGACGAAAACAAATCAACTGATCAGTTGCCACTGACTACCAATCATTTGCTCAGTTGGATAGTACTGAGTTTTATAATTCATCTTCTTACATTCGTCTATCTGATAACCCAGATAGAGGTAGGGGAGTCCGATGGCTGCAGCATGCTCAATCTGTTTCAGAATCGCTAATTTGCCTAGACTATAACGCTCATAATCGGTATCGAAGTAACAATAAACAGCTGACAGACCATCGAAGAGTTGATCAAATACCGCACTGGCAATGAGTTTATCTTGGTCATAGATTTCCAAAAATTGGGTTCGGGCCCACTGACTGCATAAAAATCGCTCGTACAGTTCTTCATTGGCAGGGTACATGTCACCATCGGAATGCCGCTCTGCAATATAGCGCTCATAGAGGGCATAGTGGGCATCGGAGTGCTCAAATGGCTTTACTGAGTATGTGAAATGTTGCGCCCGTTTCAGGCAGCGTTTCTGACTTTTACTAGCGACAAAATCCTTAACCAACACCCGGATCGCACGACAGGCGTGACAGCTCTCGCAACGGGGACGATAGATATGTTCTCCACTGCGACGAAAGCCATTTCGACTCAGATAGGTATACAAACCAATATCCAAAACCTCGTCAGGATTAATAAACTGTGTGGTGGCAACCTCACCGTCAAGGTAGGGACATTCATGGGCTGGTGTGTTAAATAATTTAATCTCAGTCATCAGTCAAAGTTAATGCTTTGGGTTGCCAAATATTGCCTTGTGGAACCTGAACATGCTGCTCTAATACATCCAAGAATTGATCCCGACTAATATCTTCAGCACCTAAGCTGGACAGGTGATCATTACTCAGCTGACAATCAATCAGCAGGAACTCATGTTGCTTTAGAAAGTTTACCAGATAATACAGTGCCACTTTCGATGCATCTGAAGCGCGACTGAACATTGATTCACCGAAAAAGAATCGACCCAGTGATGGGCCATAAAGTCCACCTACCAGCGTTTTATCACGATACACTGAAACACAGTGCGCGAATCCCATGGCATGAAGGTCGATATAGGCTTGCATCATATCGTCTGTAATCCAAGTGCCTTCTTGATGCTGTCTGGTTGCAGCGCAGGCATTGATCACCGCCTCAAAGTCTCGATTAAGATATACCTCGTAGCCTTTATTTCGGATCGATTTTTTAAGGCTACGACTGACCTTCATTTGATCCAATAACAACACAGTACGCGGGTCCGGACACCACCATAAAATCGGGTCATTTTCCGAGTACCAGGGAAATATGCCATGGGTATAGGCCAGCAACAGTCGCTCAGGGCGTAAATCACCACCGACAGCCACTAAGCCATTGTTTTCTTCCCAGGCATCTCTGGGATTGGGAAAGATCAATTCGTCGGACAACAAGTAAGGCATTTATTCGCTATACAAGAGATGGTTGTTTTGGCAAAATTCTATCATGCACAGATAAATTTATTGAGTACTGGTAGTGAATCTTGATGATTTAGGTCTGCAAATAGGCAGCCCGGTTCAAATCCAATTCGTCGACGACGAAACCAAACGTTATACCGTACATCTGATAGGTCTGGAGCGCCAACATGCGCTCATTTTAAGCGCCGGCAAATCGGCAGACACTGATCTGGCGGTTGTCTTGCGTGACGGACAACCCATCATCTTACGATTTAAAACCACCAAAAGCGCCGTTGCCTTTAGAACTCACATTATCGAAAAGCGCTTAACACCATATTCCCATATTCATGTCGCTATTCCTGAGGAAATAGAAACCATTTCAGTTCAGGGCAAACAAATGCTGTCGAGCAATTTCCCGGTGACTTTCATCAACGATGATGAGTCCTCACGTCCCCGAGGTATCAACATGATTGGCATCAGCCCAAGTCATATTATGGTTAAAGACACGCAACGACTCGCAGATGCGAATCAGAGCGTAACCATAACCATGACGACTGAGTTTGCAGGCAAAAATAATATTCTGGTAATGGATGGCGAAGTCGAGCTATCAGAGCGTCTTGCCGATGATGAGCAGCAAATCACCGTGGCCCTAAAGGGCATGGACACCACCGATTGTGTCCTGCTTCAGGGCTTATATTATGAGGTAATGCTGAAACAGTTGAAGGTTATTGCTTAATAGCCGCAACCTTCTATTTTCTAGCGTCTAGCTTGCGAGATCATCCAGGTACTTTTCAGCATCCAGAGCAGCCATACAACCCATACCAGCTGAAGTGATTGCCTGTCGGTAGACCTGATCACTGACATCGCCTGCGGCAAACACACCGGGCACTGACGTTGCTGTAGCGTTACCACCTAAACCAGACTGAACAGTAATATAGCCGTTGGCCATGTCCAAATCATTGGCAAAGATTTCCGTATTTGGTTTATGACCAATCGCGATGAACACACCCTGTAGGTCTAATGCTTCGGTAGTATCGTCAACCGTGGAGCTCAACTTCACTCCCGTCACACCCATCTCATCGCCGACGACTTCATCCAGCACGCGATTCCAGTGCAGAACAATATTGCCGTTCTCGGCACGGTCAAGCAGCTTATCTTGCAGAATTTTTTCGCTGCGCAGGGCATCACGACGATGGATCAGATGAACTTCATCAGCGATATTGGATAGATATAGCGCTTCCTCGACAGCCGTGTTACCGCCGCCGACAACGGCGACTTTCTGGCCCCGGTAAAAGAACCCATCACAGGTAGCACAGGCTGATACGCCTTTACCCATAAAGGCAGTTTCCGAATCGAGACCCAGATACATGGCTGAGGCACCCGTTGCGATAATCAGCGCATCACAGGTGTAAGTACCACTATCGCCAATGAGTGTAAAAGGCTTACTACCCAGCTTGGCTGTGTGGATGTGATCAAAAATGATTTCAGTACCAAAGCGCTCAGCGTGTTGTTGCATACGAACCATCAAATCCGGACCTTGAACGCCTTCCCAATCGCCCGGCCAATTATCAACATCGGTGGTTGTTGTGAGCTGGCCACCCTGTTGCAGACCAGTGATGATGACTGGATTGAGATTCGCGCGTGCACCATAAACTGCGGCACTGTAACCGGCTGGGCCTGAGCCCAGAATGAGTAATTGACAATGTCTTGGTTCGGACATTTGAGTTCCTTAATCTGGATTAGTACTGATGAGGCTAGACAACCTCGGTATGTTAATCGTGAACTGATAATAGTTCAACATACATGAGAAGGTGGGGGCAATTCTCAGTAAATAAAGTTATTGAAGTGACATTTTTAGTTACGTTTGAGGCAACTTCGTAACATGTGCATTCGTGCGTCTGTCTGAGCTGCAGGGTTAGAATATAACTATTGGGGCAATTGGGGAATTAACCACTATGAGAGATAAGATCTTTTATCAATACGTACATTATTTCCGCGGCATCTGTATCTTGCTGATCGTTGCGGCACATTGCTGGTCAATGCCGATTTACATGTTCAATGATAATCAACTACCTGAGCATCTCACACCGCTATTCAGTGGTATAGAGGCGCTATTTCATGGCTCGACCATCTACTTTGCCATGATTTCAGGGATCTTATTCAGTCTGGTGCTAAAAGATAAACCATATAAGGCATTTATGAAGACGAAGGCATTAAATGTCTATGTGCCATTCATCCTCATCAGCGTTATATATATAGGCATCTGGGCTGCGATGGGCATGGTCAATCCACCGCCTGATCTGGCGATGTGGCAATTAGTCGCTGGTATGACGTTCTTTACGGTGACGGGTCATGCCAGTGGCCACTTATGGTATATCCCTGTGATCATGATTTTGTTTGCCATGACTCCCTGGCTGAATCGTGCTGTGGATAGTCCACGCAAATTCTGGTTCATTCTATTCCTGATGTTACCGTTGGTGATTTCTCGTGTATGGCCAAATTTCCATCCGGCTACTGTAATCTACTTTATTGGTCCATACATGCTGGGTCTATACATTGGTAAGAATATGGATTCAGTCATCCGTTGGATTGAGCAGCGAAACACACTACTCATTGCGACATTTTTACTATTCAGTGGGGTGTATTATTTCATGTTACTGAATGATATTCGTCCAGTTCAGTGGGGCTTCATGGAAGTTAATGGACAGGAGACCGTGACTTACATACTGAGAATGGCATTTGCGATGGTCATGTTGAATCTCTTCCACAAAACGGTCCACTCGGTGCCGCCCATGATTGATTACCTGGCAAGATACTCGTTCTCTATCTATTTCATACATGTGGCATTCATCATGCTGTTTATGGAGATCGCCAAGGCATACAGTTTAGTGCCGCAGACACTTGCAGCGACGTTCGTATACGGTCTGGGTACTCTCATCATGAGTGTTACTTTATCGGTACTTGTTAGTATTGGTATACAGAAACTCATGGGGCAGCGATCACGTTTGTTAATTGGTGCCTGAAAACACAATCAGAAACAAAAAAGGCCATCATCAGATGGCCTTTTCTATGTCATACAAAGTTCAGGATAGTATCTAATTTACAGTCCTAGTGCTGACTCAGGGCTGACATAATCAAACCCAAGATTAACTGCCACGTGCTCACAGGTCACCTGACCATGGAACACATTTAACCCTAGTCGCAGATGCTCATCTTCAGCGAGCGCTTGCTTATAGCCCTTATTAGCTAACTTAAGAATGTAGGGTAGGGTGACATTGTTCAATGCAAAGGTAGAAGTTCTGGGAACTGCACCAGGCATATTCGCAACGCAGTAATGCACCACATCATCAACAATATAGGTTGGCTCTGCATGTGTGGTTGGATGTGAGGTCTCAAAACATCCCCCTTGATCGATAGCGACATCAACAACGGCAGCACCGGGTTTCATTCGTTTGATCATATCAGCTGTGACCAACTTTGGTGCCTCGGCGCCAGGGATCAGAACCCCACCGATGACTAAGTCAGCACTCAGCACATGCTCATCAAGCGCTTCCTTACTAGAGAATATGGTTTTTACCGATGCACCAAACTGTACATTAAGTTTTCGCAGTACATCGACGTTACGATCCAGAATGGCAACATCTGCACCCATACCGACCGCCATCTGTGCAGCATTAGAACCTACCACACCACCACCAATAATGGTTACTTTGGCCGGTGCAACACCCGGGACACCACCGAGAAGCATACCGCGACCTTGCTTTGACCGCTCCAGACACTGTGCTCCGGCCTGAATTGACATCCGACCAGCCACTTCTGACATGGGCGCGAGTAAGGGTAGGCCACCCATTGGCGAGGTGACTGTCTCATAGGCAATACATACTGCTTTAGAGGCGACTAATTCCTCGGTTTGCGGCAGATCCGGTGCGAGATGCAAGTAAGTGAATAATATTTGATCTTCACGCAGCATTGCGCGCTCAACGGCCTGAGGCTCTTTGACTTTAACGATCATCTCAGCGTCAGCGAATATTTCCTCGGCTGTTTGCCGAATGGTGGCTCCAACGGCCTCATAATCTGCATCAGTAAAGCCAATGCCTGAGCCGGCATTGGTCTCGACAATCACCGCATGGCCTGCAGCGACAACTTCCTGAACACTCGCGGGGACCATACCAACGCGGAATTCATTATTTTTAATTTCTTTTGGTACACCTATCAACATAACTAACCTCGTAAAAATGGCTTATCAGTCAAAAAATATTTCACTAGTATATAGGCTTTATTGAAGAATATTTGACTTTAAATATTTATATTGGCAGTATAAATACCTAAATAAATAAAATATATAGAGGAAAGCACTTCTGTGGAGCCGCGTTTCAAGCCCGACCGTACTGACTTGAAAATACTCGATCAGTTACAGGCTAATGCTAAGATCAGCAACGTTGAACTAGCCCGTCGTGTGCACCTGAGTCCGACACCCTGTCTGGAGCGAGTTAAGCGTCTCGAGAAACACGGCTTTATCATGGGCTATCATAGTCGTTTGAACCCGCAGAAGCTCTCTGCCAGTTTATTGGCCTTTGTCGAGATAAAATTAAACCACACTTCGCGTGATGTGTTTCGTGACTTTAAAGAAGCCGTTAAAGAGCGGCACGAAATTCTTGAATGTCATCTGGTTTCTGGTGATTTTGATTATCTGTTAAAAACACGCGTTGCAGACATGAGTGAGTACCGTGAGTTACTGGGTGAGACATTACTCATGCTACCGGGTGTTAGTAGTTCTCGTTCATATATGGTGATGGAGGAGGTTAAGGAATCAATCGAAATTCCTATTCCCTCAAAGTCAAATGAATGAAACAGGTTATTATTTAATATCAATCGCTTACAGCCATTGATTAAACTGAATGATGAGGTATTATTGTCATTCTAGCTATAAAGGAAGAGATGATTGAAACAAGCATCGATCAAAAAGTCGAAAGTACGTCGTAAACCAGTCAGTAGAGCGACGGCAAAAGTAACCGACAATTCCGACAATCCGATGAATAAGCGGTTACGCGAGGGGATGATGATCTTCCTTGTCGCGATCGCCTGCTTTTTGATGCTGTCCATGTTTACCTACAACCCCAATGATCCGGGTTGGACCTTTAGTGGCACGACTAATGTGGTAGAAAATGCCGGTGGTCGAGCGGGAGCCTGGTTCTCAGATGTCTTCTTACAGTTTTTTGGTTACATCGCATACATCTTTCCACTTATGATAGGGTACGTCGCCTATCTCAGTTACCAGACCGAGAAAGAGAAGCCAGATAATCATCGACTATTCATTACATTCAAGAGTTTTGGCTTTGTTTTGACATTAATTGCTGGCTCTGGTCTGGCGCATATCCATTTTCTTGATCCCGTCACTCAGCCAAGTTAC
>CAZLIR010000116.1:0-7074 GCA_964559635.1 uncultured Enterobacterales bacterium | reverse complement strand
TCATATGCCAATCGAATCGCACCTATCACTTCACCATCGAGCACGACATCGTAGTTATTAAGATTCGAAATAGCGATGCGAACATCAGATATACCCCAGTCGACATCATACATATCGTAATACACCTGCATGTTTGCAAGTGTGAGCTGCGCTGAGGAATCTAGATCTTCGGTTTTGATAAATTGTGGCATGACTGGCCTAATTAAATCTTAATGGCTACTCTAGCGCGACATGATATGAGTCGCACATAATTTATTGCCATAAGGATCTCTTAGGTACGCTAAATATAATTTCATTTGCCCACCTTCACGAACTCCAGGCGGCTCTTCACAAGTACTGCCACCATTCGCAACTCCCGCCTCGTGCCATGCTTCGACTAAATCGGGCGAAGCAACCTTAAAACCAATGGTCATGCCATTCCCTATGGTCATCGCTTCGCCATTGATTGGCTTGGTAATTACAAAAACGCCCTCAGGACTCATATAAAAGCAACGCCCCTTATCGTCGAACGTACCGGGGCCATAACCTAACACCGTTAAGATAGCATCATAAAAAGTTTTTGACTTGGCGACATCATCCGAACCAACGGTCACATGACTAAACATAATTATTCCTTATTTAAATTATAGTGAATGTGTAACAGTATCAAAGCTTGTAATTTCATGTCCCCAGAGCAGCTTTTAAGCTAACCAAACTCACGAAGACCTCTGCGCCAGAAATATATTGCTGAACAATAGGCAGAGTGATTTGCTGATTAAGCGGATATTTCATAATAAACTTTAATCCCAAATGCTGATATAAGAAGGATTGCCAATACTAGTCTTACAAGTATTGTATATCCCGATTCATAAGACGACGTCAGTGGCGCGTATATTGCCCTGCCTAATTCAGCAATTAATAAACCACCGAATAACATGGCAACATAATACTTCATGTCATCAAGTTCAAAAAACTCTCTCATCGTCAGATACATAAAAGCTGCGACTAGCAATAGATAGATTGAGTAACATAGAAAATCATATTTCAGATGGACCGTTGCGTGACAATTATCACAGATGATAGGTCTTATCTTGGTAGTAAACAGTTTCTGCCAATATGTAATTGGTTGAGTGTTGCAGTTTGGACAATAGGATTTCATGACAAGTTAACGTCTGGCTGTGTCGGCGATTGAAGCGTGTAGCGCTGGACTATTTGCAATATTTCTCGAAATCTTGGTGACTATCTAAGATTGTATTTGGCGTGCCTACCTCTCCGGCATAGAACACGACGATTTCAACTGGCCCATTGATCGCCTTACCTTGATGCACTGTTTGCATCACTTCCACGACCGAATCACCAGCCTTGAATGTTCGTTTTTTCCCTGACTTGAGTGTGACTTCAATTTCACCCTTTATGACATAACCCATTGTAGGGACGGGATGGCAGTGATGAGGAGACGATTGCCCTTCATCAAGTGTTAAGCGAATTGCCGTTACTTGCGGTTTTCCCGTTGGATATGCAAAAGAGCCACCATCCCAAGATTTTGTTGCTTTCAGGAGCTCATCTGCGCACAAATCGATAGTTAAAAGTGAAATAAATACTAACGCATATTTTTTAATCATGAGACTACCTCTGCCTTTATTGTTCTGACCTACCGCCTACATAGAGTGCTAATTAGTTATCACTGAATAAATAGTTACGCGCTAAGTACATAAAATGCAACGACACAATGATAGATATTGGCAACCACGTTATTTCAGACTTAACATCGCTAACAATAATAAATGCTAACAATGCTGAAAAGCCTAAAAAAGTATAAATTCTTAGCTTTTTTGGCGAAAGAAATATTCTATTGGGTTCAAGAATATGGAGTAATACTGATATAAACGCAAATAATCCAAAAAGTCCTGCCACCTCAATAGCAAGAAGAACAAGACCGTAATATTGACCTTCTAATGCCCAATAAATCGAAGATGGGATGATTATTAACCCCATTCCAAGCATTAAAATCAGTGGGCCAAAACCAATAATAGCCTCTAATAATATTAAAATTTTATATCCGGGTTTCATGATAGTGTTTAGAGATGTTACGTTGCTGAGCTGCTAAGGAAGGAAACCATTTAAGGTTAATTATAACTAGTTAAATATTTATGCGATAGGGATAACTTGATGCCATTCTGTTCAACGCTTTTCTTCCATTAAAGCAACCAAATTTCCATCAGGATCTTTCAAAAAACCGATCCATAATTCATGATCCGGCATATGAGCTGCAAGTTGAGGCTCTCTCTCTTTGGTCGCTCCCCTTTCCACTGCTGTCTGATAAAACATTTCAATATCTGTTACCTTGAAGTAAGGAATGGAGTTTTTGCCAACTTCCCCTGCCCCCTGTGGACAGCTTAACATCAGTCTCGTGCTACCACACTGCAAAAATGCCAAATCTTCATTGGGTGAAAATATAAATGGTAAACCGAGTATGTCGCGGTAAAAAGACAAAGAGTTCGCCACATTATCGACGGTTATGGCCAGTTGACCTAGTTCAGATATTTTTGTTTCCATGATTAGCTCCCGAAGAATCGGTCTTGTCTCGCCGACCTTCATAATCCAAATATTATCCATTGTAAATCCATTGTCCAATGCAGATTTCCTAAATCGAATTGGCGGCTCAAAAGGCGGTTCATCAGATAGGCTACTGATTGTTCCCCAATGCGAACCTATGATCGTCTTTGCTTGCACATCAATACCGATGGAAACCGCTTCTTCGGGAGTAATGTGTGACATCCACATCAAGCTCCTCGGCTCATAGGCTCCTATCGGTAATATTGCATAATCAAATGGCTCAAATTTTTCCCCAATAGAGCTATAAACTGCATTTGAGTATCCAGAATCTCCAATAAAAAGAATATTATTTTCGTCTGATTCTATCGACCATGAGGCCCACAACGTTTGGTCCTGATCAGTAAGAGTTCTTGCTGAATCGTGCACAGCAGGTAGAGAAGTGAGTTTAATGCCATCTAAACTCACTGAATCCCACCAATCAAGTTCTTGCACATTTTTGTACCCTCGCTCAACAAAAAATGAACCTAAACCTAATGGAACTAGCACATTAATCCCATCTTTATCCTTTAAACCGGATATAGTTTTTTCATCAAGATGGTCATAATGACTATGAGAGATAATCACTATGTCTATAGGTGGAAGGTTTTCTAAAGAAATCCCGGGGTCGACATACCGCCTTGGCCCTGCCCAGGAAATTGGGCTAGCATACTCGTTCAAGAACGGATCGGTTAAAATTGTCTTTCCGTTAATCTTAATGAGAAAAGTCGCGTGACCCAACCAACTAATTCGGTCTCCTTCTATCGAATTTAAAAGTTGTATGGATTCTTCTTCAGAAAGATTATGTCCTTCTGGAACATTCGGCGTAAATATTGAGCCCCAAACTCGACGAAGATAAAAAAGGAATCCTTTAGGAGCTGCTGTTTCCACATATGGATGGTTTTGAAATCCCGTATCCGTGTGGTGCTCTGGTTTAGTATCCATAGCATCAAAAATTTCAACTTGCGAATGGTTATGCGCACAACCACTAAACGAAATAACGACTACTGTTATAAATATAAATAACCGCCATTTAATCGTTTTCATCTGTCAATAAACTCCTAACAGCTAAAAATGCATTTCATTGCTCAGATGTAAAAGATAGAAATACATCAGCGGTATCTTTAGGGCTTTCAAGCATTGGTAAATGACCAACATTGTCCATTACTGAAATTTTAGCGTCAGGAATAACCCGCTTTAGTGTCTCAGCCCCTGAAACATGTAACACCCTATCTTTATTACCCCATGACACTAGCACGGGCCCGTTGTAACTTTTTAATACCAAATCCAGTGCTGAATCGAGCTGCGGTTCGCCGTCTCTCATTCTATGGATTTGCGCAAATATTTTTTTGTTTAATTCAACTCTCTCTTCAGCCTTCGACGCCAAATGTTTTATGATCGTTTCAGGAATAAAAGGAGCCTCAAAGAATACGAAGTCAAATAACGCCTGAAACTCCAACTCTGTTCTGGGTAATACCGCAGGGTTTTGGCCATTCTTAACTGCCAAAAACATTTCACTGGTTTCTGAGTTTTTCACGCCAAGCGGGCTGATAAGCCACAACGTCTCAACCTTCTCAGGAAATTGAGCAGCATAATTACCAGCGATGTAACCTCCCATAGAATTACCGGCCAAATGCATTGTTTCAATGTCTAATGCATTAAGAATCTCATTCAACCTGGCAACTTGAGTCAACACATCATAATCAAGATTCATATCGCTCGTACTATTGCCAAAACCAGGCAAGTCAATTGCCAAGACATCAAAGTGATCCGTTAAGTACCGCGAAATCCTATTCCAGTTATCTTTGTCTGCCCCGAAACCATGGAGCAAAACAAGTGTTGTGCCGGTTCCACCACGAAGATATTCAATCTCTAGGGTATCTGTTTTTAGACGCTGCAACTTCAGACCAGCAATACTTCTCTCAGCACCAATCATGTACTGAAATAAGGTTGCTGTTGGCACAATCAGATATGCAATGACAAATACGAGTATTAGTCCCAGTAAAACAACAGAGATCTTCTTTTTCATGGATACGCCTCTTTGTATTATTCGTTTTGAGTGTTTAACCAGAACTCAAATAGTCAACTAACGCTTAACGCTGCCGCCAGCACATGGCCTGCTGATGTGACTGGTTAAATAGCATTTATCTTTCTCTTTTTATAGATTAACGTGCCATAAGCGATCAACAATATTGGTGATGCAAGTACAGAAAAAGTAGTTATCAGCATTAATACGAAATAAGCTGCATCATTCCCTGATTTCTCGTGGTCCTCTAAGCCTGCCATTATGCTGAAAACCACGTGCTCAAGATTAAGAGCTGTCAGCGAAGCCACGATCATAGTTAATGGCAATAAGGTTGCCACGATGACTGTAAGACCTGACAATCCAGCAGATCTCACCAAGTATTTTACCAGTAATGCTACTCGCCATATTGCTACGATTGCGAGAAACCAAACATTTGTTATTTGAGCATACTCTAGGGACATAAATCGCTCAACAGGGATTGCATACAATAACGCAGGAGGTGATGTTAGTGAGACGAAAATGAGCACGTTTTTGTAGTTCCAGTGCTGAGGCTTTAGAGGATAAATCACGATCCAAAGAATGAATGCCAACACAAAAATGTATGCCACAGAACCTAAGCCCAGATACTGCCATATTTCTGCTCTTGGATTATCCCAATATCTGCCAATACCACACAGCCAAGTGACGACCAATCCAAAGATTAAGTACTTATTAAGATTGCTTGTATCCAGACTAAATGACCGAAAGCTCAGGAGCTTTATCTCGTCTGATAAAATTCTTTTTAAAGTGATTATGTCGGTTTCCTTTTTGCTATTTACCCGCATCTCTGACCATGCGCACTTTGTAAAAATGAATCGCAACAAGAATGAAAACAATCAGAAGCCCCATGAAGTAAGCCATTGTTAAAATACTTTTTGTCACAGTCAATCCACTACTGATCGTCACTAGTGTGTTTGATAAGTCTGGGTAGCTACTGAGCATTAACCAAATAGCAACATTCTCGGCGTAGTCAAAAGCACAAGCCAAAAATGGCACGAAAGTCAGCACAGACCACGCATGGTTTTTTAGCTGAATGAGCTTAATCAACCACTGAAGCAGTGATGAATAACAAAGTGCGAACAGCAGCGGATAAAATAAATCCAAAACGAGTTGCGTTGACAGATAAAAATTTCGACCTTCTTCACCAAGACTACTCAAAAGCATTAAGGCTTGTTGGTAACTATATCCGGATGGAGACATATCGAAAATGGGCAAACCATCAGAAGTGCTCATTAACTCAGGAATGCTGTAGTTCAACATGGCAAAGTAAACAGTATTAGTCAGGATAAACAGAACCAAAACTATCCGTCCTGTGATGCGTGATTGAATTGCTTGCAACATGTTACTTACCGATCTCAAATTATTCTTGCTGCTGGCTAACGCCCATAATATTGGTTGCCGCTTACGACATCTTTAATTGATTTATTGATTACTTGCTGGTTCTGAAATCTCATGCACGATACCTGAAGGACCCCAAAAAGCAGCATACTTAGAATATTCATTCTCATTCGAGTGAATGAATTCGTACCCCAAACCTTCTATCTCTTTTCTTTTCGTAGCTAAATTCTGCACACAAAATACGAGAGTGGAGCTTGCATCTGAGCTGTGGTTGTATGGTTTGGCTTCACTTTCACCTTCAAATATATGTATAGCATGACCATTCGCATCAAGATCAAGTCTCTCTCCTGTATCTTTCACTAACGATAAACCCATCACATCGACATAAAAGCGTTTGGCCTCTTCCAGATCTTTAACTATCAGGAGTGTTGTTACATTCATAGGATCTTATCGAGTTCTTTAGTGCAAGCTTAACCCAGTTAAGCGGCTTGCTATGCCCGAGCATTGGAGCAGAAGGCGGATTTGCGAATTCAACTGCATGTTATTTGTCCTCTCGCACGGGAAAACCAACTCGAAAACTCAGCGCTAAGGCTACTATCAGCGCAAGAAAACCTATCGCAATTGGAACCTCAAAGCCTGCCCTAGGACCACTACCTTGCAAGATTGCCGAAGGTATAAGTGATAGATTGCCGAATACGGTGAAAACCAATAACGCCCACCAACTCCAACGTTCCGCTCTCCTGAATGGGATAAGAGCTATTAGGCCAACGGTTATGCAGAAGCCAACTTTGCTGGCTGTCGCCCAGGTCACATGAAAGCGAGCGTGGTCTGGCCAACTATAATCAAATCCATGCATGGGTAACCCGTCAACAACTCCTTGTACGGCAAGCACAAAAGCCATCACCACGAAGATCCAAGATGCTACGTTCAGATTTCTATTGTTTTCACTGACCATTCATTTAACCCCATAATCTGTCGAAATTGGATATATCGCTGGCACAAAATGCTCTAATGCAACAGCCATTTTACCAGCCTGCTGAAGTTTCTGGTTATAACTATTCACAAACTATCTTCCTTGTTTCAAATGCTCGTTCGTGACC
>CAZLIR010000115.1:0-7117 GCA_964559635.1 uncultured Enterobacterales bacterium | reverse complement strand
TGGAATACAAGCATGTATCCAGTCTACTTGGCTCGAGTTATGAATGCCAGACTAACGACACAGTGAGCTACACAAATAGCTTATGATTGTGACGGCTTGTTCATAAAGTCTTTAAGTGCAGCAGCAGATTTCTGGTAAACATCTTTCCAAAAGTCGGCAAAAGCAGCACCAATAACAATACCAATAATAAGTTCTAGCATATCAATCTCCTCCGAGGTTAGTTAACTTGACTCAGAGCTTTTTCACCCCAGCCAATTAACTGCTTGTCAATAAATACCAGCGCGGTAGTTTCATCTTTGCTGGTTTCGCCATCTGAGTGAACACGATGTGTTCGGTAATACAAAATGTGGTAGAGCGATTCACCACGCTTAAACGACTCGCTAAAGGCTGCCTGACCCAGACGACCCTGAACGGCGTCATAGCCTTCACCAACCGATAGACTGGCAATCATCTCGCGATTGTTACGCTCGAGTTCAGCCCAATCCTGAGAGGAGTTGTTGCGATCAAACTCGTCGACATCGCCGCCAATAATTACACAGCCCGACAAGGTAGTTGCTAGTACGCCTGTTACAAGCAGTCGGTTAATATTCTTCATTAAGTGTTCCTTTTGCTAATTTTCTAAATAATAATAGGATAACGATACAGGCAGGTGTCTAGGGCGCCTGTCACGCTACTATTATCGATCTAAGCAAGGATCAGGCCAAACAAATAAACACAATTAAATCAACGAGTTAGATTTTGTTACCCTTTTGTTGATCAGTATTTGCACTATAAAGTAGGAAATTTCACACATGGCGATGGATTCACAACACAATCACTGCGCTGTTATTGGTAATCCGATAGCCCATTCGCTATCGCCAGAAATACATGCCAACTTCGCACAGCAATTCGACATGTCGCTACGTTATGACAAATTACTCGCTAGTGATGAAACGTTCAGCCAAGTGGTCAAGGACTTCTTTGCCGGCGGCGGCAGAGGGCTGAACGTTACCACACCCTTCAAAGAGAAGGCGTTTCAAATGTGTGCATCAACCTGTCAACTCAGTCGTCAGGCAAGGAGTTGTAATACCCTCTACATTGACGAGGGTCAGGTCGTCGGCACTACGACCGATGGTCTGGGCTGGTTACAGGATGTCGAGCGATTGGGATTCAAGTTTGCTGACGCACGTATTTTGCTTATTGGTGCGGGTGGCGCCAGCCGGATCTTGATCCACAGTTTATTAGCTCAGTATGAGCAGTTGTGCTTTTCCGATATTGTTTGGAGCAATCGTAGCATCGATAAGTTAGCGGCACAGGTCGACCATGAGTGCATCACTAAGGTTGGGCTAAGTGATATTCCAGCGTCAGACTATGATCTGGTCATTAATGGTCTATCAGTCGGATGGCAAAACGCCTATCCGCAGCTCGATATTCCGTTGCAACCAGATGCCTTGATATATGATTTAAATTACGGCAGCGGAGCACAACCCTTTCATGATTGGGCTCTTGCTCATGGCGCAGGCCAAGATCGCCTGGTGGATGGTTGGGGCATGTTGGTCAATCAGGCAGCGGCTTCATTTAATATCTGGTGGCACAAGCAACCTGATACAACGGCCTTGATTGAGTCTGGTGTGATCGCGCACTAATCTTCTGTGTAAGACTGCTGCAATTTGACATAGTTATTGGCGCTGTAGGTTAAGAATTCCATTTCGCTATCCGACAGTCGGCGCAATTTTTTTGCCGGTGAGCCGATATACAAATAACCCGATTCTAACTCCGTGTTGGGTGTCACGACGGTCCCAGCACCAATAATGATATCTGAATTAATCACGGCCTTATCAAGAATAACCGCGCCCATGCCGATCAATACACGGTTATGGATGGTACATGCATGGAGAGTGACATTATGTCCCACGGTCACTTGATCACCGATGATTAGTGGGCTGCCACCGGGGGTATAGGGGCCGTCATGGGTTACATGCAGCACACTACCATCTTGAATACTGGTTTGTTTGCCGATGCTGATTTCGTGAACATCGCCACGTACCACAGCCATCGGCCATACAGAGCTTTCACTGCCGATGGTCACCTTGCCGATCACACAGGCCTGCGGATCGATATAGGCATCTTCTGCAATGGTGGGTTGTATTCCCTGATAGGATCTTATGCTCATGTCATGGTCACCAATTCTTCGGCACTGGTTGGGTGGATAGCTACCGTATTATCAAAGTCTGCTTTAGTCGCCCCCATTTTGATAGCAACTGCGAAACCTTGCAACATCTCATCGGCCGCCAAACCGATAATGTGGCAGCCGACCACTTTCTCTTCCTGACCAACCGTCACCAGTTTCATCGAAACGGGCACTTTATGGTGTGTCAGCGCAAAGTACATGGGCGTGAAGCGAGAGCGATACACCTTGACCTGCTCTTCACCAAACTCGGCGATTGCCTGCTGCTCTGACATACCTATGGTGCCGATGGGAGGGTGGCTAAACACAACGGTTGGAATATTGTCATAATCCAGTTTCAAGTCGGGCTGATTATCAAAAAGTCGACTGGCCAGACGTCGTCCAGCGGCCACAGCAACCGGGGTCAGTTGTGCTCGTCCGGTAATATCACCCACTGCATAGATACCAGGTTTAGCGGTATTTTGATAATCATCTGTCTCGAGATAACCTGAATGATTGACCTTCAGATCAAGCATCTCCAATCCAATACCCTCCGTGCGTGGTGTGCGTCCAATAGCCCAAATGACAACCTCTGCGGCATGGGTATCGCCCGCGGTTGTATTGAGTACATACCCGGCATCCGTTTTTGTCAGTGACTCTGGGGTGGCGTTCGACAAAAACTCCACACCAGAATCTATCATGGCCATTTTTACTTCTTCATTGAGCATAGAGTCGAAACTGCGTAATACGTGATCGGTTCGGGTGACCTGAGTGACATGGGTTCCGAGCGAGTTGAGTACACCCGCTAACTCAACAGCGATATAGCCACTACCGACCACAATAGCTGACTTGGGTAGGGCATCAAGCGCGAAAAAACCGTCGGAATCAATTCCCAATTCTGCACCCGGAATATTCGGAATGGTTGGCTTGCCGCCGGTTGATATGACGATATGGGGCGCTCTGTATAGCTCACCGTCCACCTCAATGGTATTTTCGGCAATGAATTTACCCCAACCATTAATGTGATCAATGTTCAGGCGGTCTAAGTAGCCATGATAGAACTTATGGATGTTGGCAATATAGTTTTCACGAGCCGTGATGAGCGTATCCCAATCGAGGCCATGGTTCTTCACGTCAAACCCATAGTCCGGTGCAATTTCCATAGCTTCAGCGATTTGCGCCGCAAACCACATGGCCTTTTTCGGTACACAGCCAACATTGACACAGGTGCCGCCAAGTTTGTTGAATTCTATCAGGGCGACCTTGGCACCATTTTGAGCTGCTCGCGCTGCAGAGGCAATACCGCCGCTGCCACCGCCAAGTGCAATGTAGTCATATTCATGTACTTTCATGGGCTGTTTCCTGTGATTTTTATCTCATGATATGGAGTTCTTTCATTGTTGCCCCATATACTCTATTAATAAGTGCAATAATCAAATGAATTTTTATGAAAAATCCACTGCAGTCCTCGAGCGCCTTGCCGACTTTTTCTGCGATTAAGCCTGAGCACATTGTGCCGGCAATCACGGAGCAGTTAGCACAAAACCGCAGCCATCTCGAACAGATACTAGCTCAGAAAGATACACCTTCTTGGCGTACCCTGATTGAACCGTTGTCGATGAAAGATAATCAACTGAGCAATCTATGGTCGCCGGTGAGTCACCTGAATTCTGTTGCTAGTGAACCTGAATTTCGTAAGCAATACGAAGCCTGCTTGCCATTGTTGACTGAATATGCGGCTGAGGTTGGACAAAATCAAGCGCTGTTTAAGGCATATCAACAGTTAGCCGAGCGTGATGATCTGAGCGAAACGCAGCAAAAGATTATCGCCGATGCCTTACTTGATTTCCGTCTTGCTGGTGTTGCCTTAGGCGAGCAGGATCAAAAACGCTATCGCGAGTTAAAAAAACGTCTCAGCCAACTTAGCTCAGATTTCAGCAATCATGTGTTAGATGCCACAACGGCTTGGTCTAAGTTGATTGCAGATAAGCAAGCGCTGGCCGGTGTTCCGGAATCAACACTGGAGGATTTAGCCAATAAAGCGCAAGCCACTCAACAAACGGGTTATCTATTGGACCTGCAATTTCCAACCTATCTGGCGATCCTCACATATGCCGAAGATCGTGCCTTGCGTGAAACCATGTATCATGCCTACAGTCAGCGGGCCTCGGATCTCGGTGACAACCCTGAATGGGACAATGCACCGCTCATCGCTGAGATTTTGGCACTGCGCCACGAACTGGCTAATCTATTGGGCTTTGAATCTTATGCCCATTATTCCACTGCAACCAAGATGGCAGAGGATCCGCAACAGGTGGTGCAATTTCTCGAGCAGCTTGCTGAGCCAAGCTTAAAGGCGGCGCAAGAGGAGTTCGCCACGTTACAACAGTTTGCTGCTGAGCGTGATAATTTGACCCAACTCAAACCCTGGGATATCAGCTATTACTCGGAATTACTGCGCCAGAGAGACTATGATATTGCTCAGGAAGCGTTGCGTCCTTATTTTCCTATGCCGCAGGTACAGGCCACACTGTTTGATATTACCCAACAATTATTCAATGTCACAATCACCGAAAAACATGGCGTTGATACCTGGCATGAGGATGTGCAATATTTCGAAATCTATGATCAGGGCGGAGCACTGAAAGCCAGTTTTTATCTGGATCCCTATGCTCGACAAGGCAAGCGAGGTGGTGCCTGGATGGACAGTTGTCGTGATCGGTTTGTGATGACGGATGCGCGACAGACTCCCACCGCGTATCTGACCTGTAATTTTGCCGGCCCCACCGAATCACGCCCTGCGCTATTAACTCATGATGAGGTACTTACTCTATTCCACGAGTTTGGTCATGGCTTGCATCATATGTTGACGCAAATTGATGAACTTTCGGTTTCAGGCATTAACGGCGTCGAGTGGGATGCAGTCGAATTACCCAGTCAGCTACTCGAAAACTACGCTTACTTCATGCCGTCACTACAACAGATGGCGCGGCATTATGAGACCGGCGAAATTCTCGCCGATGATGTTATTGAGCGCCTAATCGATGCGCGCAAGTTTCAAGCGGGCATGCTAATGGTACGGCAACTGGAATTTGCCTTGTTCGACTTCCTCATCCATCTGCGATATGAACCTGATGCACAAGACCAATGGCAAGACATTCTTGCCGATGTCAGGTCGCAGGTGAGTGTCATACAGGTGCCTGAGACGAACCGGTTTGCCAATAGCTTTTCTCATATTTTCGCCGGTGGGTATGCGGCTGGTTATTACAGTTACAAGTGGGCAGAGGTGCTCTCAGCGGATGTCTGGGATTACTTTACCGAGCACGGGCCGTTGAGCGTTAACACAGGTGAGCACTATTTGAATAATATTCTCGGTCGTGGTGGATCGCGCTCAGCGATGGAGTTATTCGTGGCATTTCGTGGTCGCGAGCCAGAGGTTGAGCCATTATTGAAACAACAGGGTATCGCGGCCTGATAATGACTTCAACGGCCGCCGCTAACACCTATGCTGTGGTTGCTGAGCCTGAGTTAGCAGCGCGTTATGATCTGCCAGTGATCACCGAAGCCCAGGTGCAACATTATGCCTTTTGGCTGCAGAGGATCAATGGTCAGGTATCGTTGTGTCAGAATATCGATGCAACGCTAAAGCCATTAAGTCTGGATTTTGCTAAAGGCAAATACGCCTATCGCTTACAACAGGTTAAGTCACAAAAAGAGCCACTGGGTAAAGCTTGTGGCCTAGCCAAGTCGGCGCGACCTACAGTGATTGATGCGACCGCCGGTTTGGCGCAGGACGGCTTGTTGCTGGCAGCGATGGGCTCAAAGGTTATTCTTGTTGAGCAACACCCACTGATCCATGCCTTGCTAGCTGACGCCTTGGCAAGAGCCGCCTCAGGACCTGACTGGCTAACAGCGATCATCGCACGGGTTGAGTTAGTTCATGCGCGGTCAGAACAATGGCTCTCAGAGCATAGCGCTGAGGTTGTTTACCTCGATCCGATGTATCCTGAGCAGGGTCACGATAAGCGAGCCAAAGTGAAAAAGGGCATGCAGTTGTTGCGCCTGTTGCCCGAGACGGTGACCGATCACAAACGGTTATTCGAGAACGCTTTGAGTGCTTGTCATAATCGACTGGTCGTGAAACGACCAAACTGGGCAGTGCCTCTCACGCATCAGGCACCGACCAGTACCTATCCGATCAAAACACACCACTACGATATCTACTTTGCAAATACTCAGGCCTGATAAAGTCGATATATCACATCGCCCGCTTTTTTCTCTTTAAGGCATTGCCAATGCTCAGGGGCATTCAGGGATTTAAGCGCTGCCTCCGTCTCAACATAGACAAACCCTGACTCAGCGAGGATATTTGATTCAGCAAGACTCTGCAGTAATTCGGGCATTAGCCCCTTGTTAAAGGGAGGATCACAAAACACGATATCGACCGATGCCGACGCAGCGTGCTTGAGAAATTGCATGGCATCGACCTGATGCACCTCAGCCAATTTAGCCTCAGAATTCACCGCCAGGCGCGACAGGTTGGCATCAATAGTGCGACAAATTTGTGCCGCCAGATCGACAAATTGCACATGGGCAGCACCGCGTGAAAGCGCCTCAAAACCTAATGCACCACTACCGCAAAACAAATCGATGCAGTGCGCATCAGCTATGTCATGCTGTAACCAGTTAAACAGGGTTTCTCTGACACGTGATGGCGTCGGACGCACACCCTCCAATAACGGAAAGGTTAGTTTTGTCCGCTTCCATTGACCGCCGATAATCCTTAACTCGCCTTGAGCTGCGGTTTTATTCGGGTGTTTGTGTCTGGTTGATCTTTGTCGCATGGGTGATTTTTATTGCTCTCGATGCTCTGCTCGAGTTCATCTTAATCGTAGGAGCAGTTATAATAACCAAAATCATTAAATTGTGTAATCACCGATGTCAGATTCGCCTGAGCAGGAAAATAAAAAA
>CAZLIR010000114.1:0-7361 GCA_964559635.1 uncultured Enterobacterales bacterium | reverse complement strand
CAATTATCCGGTGGTGGGTCGGTTCCGTTACATCTTCGAGCATATGGGTGAGTTTTTCCGACAGTACTTCTTTGCCATGGATAGAGAAGAGCTGCCTTTTAATCGTGCCCAACGTAGTTGGGTATATCGTGCTGCCAAGGATGTTAACCGAACAATTGCCTTCGGTTCCACACGTGACATTACCCAAGATGGTGCGATTATTTTCTTGAACTCAGCTTTTCCCACGCTGACTGAGGATGCAATGGCCTGTAATCCGTTGGTCATTGGTCCGAATTGTGCCACACCCTATCAGGCCAGTTCGTTCTATAATATTTCAGGCATGAGTTACGGCGCCCTGTCTAAACCGGCAATACAAGCATTATCCCACGGTGCAGCCAAGGCCAATTGCTGGTTGAATACTGGCGAGGGTGGCTTATCGTCCTTTCATTTGGAAAGTGGCTGTGATCTGGTGATGCAAATCGGTACTGCGAAGTATGGTGTGCGTGATGAAGCGGGTAATTTATGTGACAATCAATTGCGTGAAAAAGCCGCTCATGAACAAGTGCGGATGTTCGAAATTAAACTTAGTCAGGGCGCAAAACCTGGTAAAGGGGGCATTCTTCCGGCCGACAAAGTCACCCCAGAGATAGCCAAAATCCGTGGTATCAAAGTAGGTGAAGCATCCATATCACCCAATGGTCATAAAGATATCCGTAACGTCAGTGACTTGCTAGATATGATCAATCATATCCGCACTGTTACCGGTAAGCCAGTTGGGTTCAAAGCTGTATTGGGCGAAACTTCATGGTTAGATGAATTATTTGACTGTATCAAAACTCGTGGGGGGGATTCGGCACCGGATTTCATCACCATCGATAGCGCCGATGGCGGAACCGGAGCAGCGCCACAACCGTTAATGGACTATATGGGGTTACCTATCAAAGAGACCCTGCCATGGCTCGTTTCGCACCTTGAGGGACATGGATTACGAGAGCGCATTCGCGTCATCGTATCAGGCAAAATGATTACCCCCTCTAAAGTTGCCTGGGCGCTATGTATGGGTGCTGATTTTGTTGTCAGTGCACGGGGATTCATGTTCGCACTTGGCTGTATTCAGGCATTACAGTGTAATCAGAATACCTGTCCGACAGGCATTACCACACACAATCCGAAACTACAGCGTGGTCTGGTATCGAGTTTGAAATCGAACCGAGTAGCCAATTACCACAAGCTTGTTGAGTATGATGTCGGGATGATCGCCCATTCATGTGGCGTCAGTGATCCGAGGAAATTACAACAAAAGCACGTACGTATTGTTGATAAAGGAACGCCTGCGATCACTAGTCAGGTATTCACGCATGAGGAAATTGGTGCCTGAAACCATCAATTTCCGTATTCCGTCACTATCCCTACAGCGAGTTCTGCCCAGAGCCACAAAAACAATACAACAGCGATAACGGCAGTTGCCCTGAAATTCTTTCGGGGCATGCGATAGTAGGCGATGGTGATGACAGATCCTGTGATAAATAGCATCGCGCCCATCACCACGAAGTCCATCGGGCCCCAATTCACCTCTTGCGTTACTTGCATTAGTGCGAGTGGCACTAGTAATAATGCAATCACTGCCAATGCGAGCAGCAAAAATGGTCTAAGTGTCAATGCTCTCTCTCCCATGTGGCCATTATCGCATGAGTTGTGAGGTATTTGCGCTCAATTTCATGCTAAATCAAGAACCAGTAAAGGTTGTTAAGACGACCTATTGACGTCGTTTTACTGTAAATATCTGATTTCAAATGTGATTTGATTTTCCATATAATCTTTAATGGTCAATGTCTTACACTTATTAGGGACAAAACTAGGGGGTTTTGTGGGTATAAGACATCAATCACACTGAGGTATATATGAGTATTACCGACTTGGGTTCATGTTTATTTCACGTCTCAAACAATGGTTGCTCAACTGAAGATAACTCTCATGAATTATATGCCCGTGATTGAAACGCTGATAATCTGAGGGGGGCGTGCCATGAAACGTTTGTGCACAGTATTACTGAGTCTGTTCATTTGTAGCTTAGGAGTCAGCGCTGCACCACCAGCCGGCTATTACGACAGTGTCGATGATAGTTCTGCTCAGGCGCTCGCAGCCTCACTGCATGAAATTATCGATGACCACCAACGCTTTCCGTATACCTCTACCGCTACTGATATCTGGGATATCATTAATGTCGCTGATGAGGATCCCCTCAATCCGGGTAATATTTTAGATATCTACAAAAATGCCAGCTATGCCAAGATACCGGGTGGCGTTGGTGCCTATAATCGTGAGCACTCCTGGCCCAAGAGCTATGGCTTCCCGAACGATAATAGCTCGAATTATCCCTATACTGATGCCCATCATTTATTTGCATCAGACTCTAGCTACAACAGCTCTCGCAGTAACAATCCTTACCGTAATTGTGATGCCAGTTGTAATGAAAAAGTGACGTTGGAAACAAATGGACGCGGTGGCGGTAGCGGCTTTTATCCGGGTAACTCCAACTGGGCCAGAGGCACAACTGGTCAGGAAACCTGGCAAACCTGGAGTGGCCGTCAGGGCGACGTTGCCAGAGCCATGTTCTACATGGCTGTACGCTATGATGGCGGCCAACACAGCATCACCCTAGTGGATGAGCCGGATCTCATGCTCACTGATGACTATGCGCTGATTAAGGCCTATCAGACTGGCTCAAATGAGCCCATCGCCTACATGGGTATGCTCTCTGACCTACTCGCATGGCACGAAGCCGACCCAGTTGATGATATTGAACGCCGACGAAATGATGTCATCTTTGAATATCAGGGCAACCGAAACCCATTTATTGATAATCCTGAATGGGTAGGCTGTGTTTTCGGCACGACCTGTGATGGTGGCGGCGGTGGCCCCGGTGGTGGTGATCCAACAGTGGTATTGGCAGCAACCGAAACATTAACTGGCATAGGAACTGTCAGTGGCTCACTCACAGCCACTTGGTCGAGTGATGATAACTATCAAATCATTCAGGAAACTGAGAGTGGCGGCAAACCAAGTAGACGTACTAGTCAGGCAGAGCACCTATGGACGTTTAATGTTGCCGCTTCAAAACAGGCTCAACTATCTGCTGAGGTGGCCTTTGATCAGGCGCTAGATGATGACTCGTTTATCATGGAATATCGTATCGGATCGGGTGACTATGTAACAGCCTTCTCAATTCAGCCTTCAGCGGTCGATCAGATGTATACAACAACCTTTAATACCGGTGTTGGTGGCACAGTGACGTTACGATTGATTGATGCTGATCGCACCCGAGGTCTGCGACAATTAGACGCCGTTCGTGTCGATGCACTCAGAATTACCTATGATGACGGTGGTCCGGTGGATACAACACCACCCGAGGCACCTACCGGCTTAGTAGCAACTGCGGGCAATAGTCAGGTCAGCCTCGATTGGAATACTAATGCTGAGACTGATCTGGCAGGCTATGTAGTCTACCGAGCAGTCGATTTAGCAGGACCTTACGACCGCATCACTGCTTCGACACTGACAGCGACAGGTTACACCGATACCACAGTAGTCAATGGCACGACGTACTACTACTACGTCACCGCTGAGGATACCTCTGGTAATATGAGTTCACCAAGTGCCAGCAGCTCTGCCACGCCTGAGGGTAGCTCATCAGGTCTGTTAGTCGTATCCTCGATTGATATGTCAACTTCGGGCAATAAGACCAAGAAAGTGACAGCGACTGTCGCGATGGTGGATGATGCCGGCGTGCCGGTTTCGGGTGCACTCGTCACAGGAACTTTTTCTGGAGATGTTTCCGGGACACAACAAATCAATACAGATAGTGCAGGTATTGCGCGGTTCCAGAATGGTACACGTTTGAAATCACCGGCGAGTGTGACGTTTTGTGTTGATTCTGCTGAGAAGTCAGGACTTGTGCTTGATGAGCTTAGTCTCGGTTGTAGCACGATAAGTTTTTAGATACCTCGAGACAAAAAAATACCCGCATCAGCGGGTATTTCTATGTCTGGTAGTCGCGGGCGAATTATTCCGGCTGACGCCCTCACCCTTTCAGGGCCGTTAACATCCAAGATGTTAACGTTCGGTACAGCAAGCTGTACTCGTCGAACGCCTTCGGCGATTCTCATTGCCTTTGCTCGAGACAAAAAAATACCCGCATCAGCGGGTATTTGTGTGTCTGGTAGTCGCGGGCGAATTCGAATCGCCGACCTCTACCATGTCAAGGTAGCGCTCTAACCAACTGAGCTACGCGACTATTGTTGCTACTGTCTTCAGCAGGCGCGTAAATTATCATTTTCATTCACTCCTCGCAAGCAGTTTAGTGGCTTTCAGTGCAACTAATTAGTACATCCCTGATTTGAGTACCTGCGATTTAAGCTCCTCAATGGTGTCACGAATACTGGCCGCTTCTTCGAACTCCAGATTCTTGGCATGTTCAAACATCTGCTTTTCCAGTTTTTCAATGGTGGTGGCCATGTCTTGGGTATCTTTAACTTTATAATCTTTGGCAATATCCGCCACCTTTTGTCGCCGTGCTTTATTGGATTTGTACTTATTGCCGCCATGCTCCATGACATCAGCCACTTTTTTCACAATGGTCTTTGGCTCAATCCCATGTTCAGTGTTATAGGCTACCTGAAGTTCACGACGTCGATTAGTTTCATCCATTGCCCGTTTCATCGAGCCGGTTATTGCATCGGCATAGAGAATTGCTTTGCCCTTCACATTCCGCGCAGCACGCCCAATCGTTTGGATCAGTGATCGCTCCGATCGCAAAAAGCCCTCTTTATCGGCATCCAGGATGGCGACCAGAGACACTTCTGGCATGTCGAGTCCCTCACGTAACAGGTTGATGCCCACCAACACATCAAACTCGCCCAGGCGAAGGTCACGAATGATCTCCATCCGTTCAACCGTATCGATATCTGAATGAAGGTACCGCACTCTGACGCCATGCTCTGATAGGTAATCGGTTAAATCCTCTGACATACGCTTGGTAAGGGTCGTTACAAGGACTCTGTCGCCCTCTGAGACCCGTTTATTGATTTCTGAGAGTAAGTCATCCACCTGAGTGCTCACCGGGCGTATCTCGACCTGAGGGTCAATCAATCCCGTAGGTCTGACCACCAGTTCAACTGTCTGGCCGGCATGTTCGGTATCCCATGGACCCGGTGTCGCTGAGATCATCACCATCTGGGGAGCTCGTGCCTCAAACTCCTCAAAACGCAGTGGGCGATTATCTAGTGCAGAGGGTAGACGAAAGCCATATTCAACCAACGTCTCTTTCCGCGACCGGTCGCCCTTGTACATGCCTCCTACCTGAGGGATAGTCACATGCGATTCATCGACGAACATAAGACAGTCATGCGGCAGATAATCGAGTAATGTAGGTGGTGGCTCACCCGGATTTTTGCCCGACAGATAACGTGAATAGTTTTCGATACCTGAACAGTAGCCAAGCTCTTGCATCATCTCAATATCAAATTTCGTCCGCTGCTCCAGTCGCTGTGCTTCGAGTAGCTTGTTGTTACCACGCAATTGTTCCAGACGCTCTTTCAACTCATCTTTAATTGACTCTATGGCATCCAGAATGGTCTGGCGAGATGTTACATAATGACTTTTCGGGTATATGGTTATCCGTGGCAATTTCTGAATCACCTCGCCGGTCAATGGATCAAAGTATGATAATGCCTCGATTTCGTCATCGAACAGCTCTACCCGAATCGCCTCTCGCTCAGACTCAGCCGGGAATATATCGATCACATCGCCGCGAACTCGATAGTTTGCTCGAGACAACTCGATATCATTGCGGGTGTACTGTAACTCGGCCAAACGACGCAAAAGATAACGCTGATCCAATCGGTCACCACATTGCATGTGAATGACCATGCCGTGATACGCTTGAGGGTCACCCAAACCATAAATACAGGACACTGAGGCTACCAGGATAGTGTCGCGGCGCTCTAACATCGATTTGGTAGCGGAGAGACGCATCTGCTCAATATGGTCATTAATTGAAGCATCTTTCTCGATGAAGGTATCGGATGCTGCAACATACGCCTCAGGTTGATAGTAGTCGTAGTAAGAAACGAAGTATTCCACGGCATTATTGGGGAAGAATTCCTTCATCTCACCGTAAAGCTGAGCTGCGAGAGTCTTATTCGGCGCCATGACAATTGCAGGACGCTGAGTTTGCGCGATCACATTGGCTATAGTGAATGTTTTACCCGAGCCCGTGACGCCCAGTAATACCTGATGTGCCAACCCAGAATCGAGGCCATCGAGTAGCTCTTCAATAGCCCGCGGTTGGTCTCCGGAGGGTTTAAAATCGGAGACCAAATCAAAGGGTTTAAAGTATGGAGTTTGCTCAGTTGTCATGCGCGGTAGTTGTAATTCAAAAGTCGTCTATTCTAACAGTGACCACAGGGTCAATACGAGTGCATTAAAAGTATACGGAAAATACAGTTTTTTCGTGCCAGAATGTTGACCAAAACCCGAAAACGGATTATCATGCGCGCCGCTCTAAGCAATTCCCCGATAGCTCAGTTGGTAGAGCAACGGACTGTTAATCCGTTTGTCGCTGGTTCGAGCCCAGCTCGGGGAGCCATATTCAAAAGCCCTGTACTTGCGAAAGTACGGGGCTTTTTTGTTTAGAGTTGTTGTGCTTAGTGATGCTAAATTACCATAATACGCCACTAAGCTTTTGATAAATCAATACTTAACATTCATAGTGAGAGCTGAATTCTATCTGATTATGGGTCTTTCCTCTTTCTTTTACCCGTTAATTTCTGCCCTCCCTGCTGAAAGGTGAGTGAAAGCGCATTACCCTCCTTATCTAAATCAAAAAAGACTTCTGCGGGAACTACCTTATAGAAAAAGTGGCTATTCGACTTGGCATACACCGGTAACTTACCCTGTCCAGTAGCCTGAATATTGAGCCGTTTACCATCGTGCGTTACAGTCAAAACGAAATTTGGCATGATTTCATATGAACCGACTAATTTTTCAAGCGAAGCAACTGGTACAAAATATTCGTTCGTGGACTTTTCAATCAAAACATCGAGTTGGCCAGTCAAATAGGCATCACCAATATCATCCATGGGAAAAATGCTGTTAGATAGGATGACAATGCCCTTCTGACTATTCTTGTCATATCCCATATAGGAACGAAAGCCACCAGTACCTCCATTATGCCAGTAGTACTTTTGATCATTGTCAAAGCTATTAATTATCCAGCCCAGACCAATGTCACTTCTATCTGGAATAAAGGAAGCTGTTTCTTCTTGTGCGAGTGCAATAGCTGGCGAACTATTTCTAACCATATTTGCCTGCAAGTATTTAAC
>CAZLIR010000113.1:0-7373 GCA_964559635.1 uncultured Enterobacterales bacterium | reverse complement strand
TGTACTAATTAGCCGAGAGGCTTGACCATATAATGTTTAAGTGAATTAGATGTTATGTGTGAAAAGCAAAGACGAAACTTCGTAGAGACGAAGTTGACATGCAACATGAGTTTTACAGAAACTCGGGACGAGAAAGACATAGATACAAGTTGATTAAAGTATCTCTTAGGAGAGATACAGTACCAGTTATGCCTGGCGAGTATAGCGAACGGGAACCACCTGACTCCATCTCGAACTCAGAAGTGAAGACGTTCAGCGCCGATGATAGTGTGGGGCTTCCCCATGTGAAAGTAGGACATTGCCAGGCTTTTAATAAAATAAGGCCCAGTCTACCGACTGGGCCTTTTTTTATCACTATCCTACTTTTATATCACCATAGAACCCATGTGTAAGGCGAAACCGGTTAATAGCACAAACATGTTTGTGCCCGGTTGAGCGACATGAAGCTGTGCTTCATGGCCGTATTAGCTCATTCACCTTTGTAAAAACACTTTTGTGTCCGTCTGAGCGACATGAAGCTGTGCTTCATGGCCGTATTAACTCATTCTGCTTATATCTGTTGCGTATACTGAAGAGCGACACCAATCTGTGATTGGTGGCCGTAGTCTAGCATTCGGTCGTAGAAAACATGTTTATGCCCGTAAAGACAACATGATGTTATGCATCATGGCCGTAGTTATCATTCAATTCATGAAAAGCAGTGCTTTACGTAAGACACGCACTTCACCTAAGCCTGTTTTATCATGTGCGCCTACCAAAGCCTACTTTCATGTTGCACATCATTTTCTCTGATATTATTCTTTTTCCAAGACTTTAAGCATATCAATAGTAATACAACGTGTAGGAAATAGACTGTGTCAACGCTTGCTCTCAGCCATCGAACTGCTACTAGTGACGATATTCCGGTCATTATTGATCTTATGCGTCGGTCAATCGAGATTAACATGAGAGATTTTCTTACGCCGTCAGAAATCGAGGCTGCCAAAGAAACAATGGGAGTTGATGATACCCTCATTGAGGATGGTACTTACTTTCTTGTTGAGACCATCAAGGACGGCACTAAATATATCGTAGGATGTGGTGGCTGGGGTAAGCGAAGAACACTTTATGGTGGCAACCACACTGTTGGTCGTGATGATACTTACAGCGATCCTGCTACTGAGCCGGCTCGGATCAGGGCTATGTATACCCATCCTGATTGGATTAGGTGTGGTGTGGGGACCTATTTACTTGAGGCCGGAGAGCAGGCGGCTCGTGATTATGGTTTTAAGACAATTGAATTGGGATCCACGATACCGGGAGAGCCACTTTATCTAGCCAGAGGATACAAAGAAATCGAGCGAGTTGTCTCCATCGGAGCTAACGGTGAAGACAACACCATTATTAAAATGTCAAAAGCGCTCTAATATCAGAGCTCACCGCGACGAGCGACCAACTGCTCTTTTATCTCATGTGCCCTTTGTTCTGTGATGTTATAGCCCAACATGATGAAAATCGCGATTGCTGCAGTACCTGATGTAATGAATATATCAGCCAGTCTTAGGTTGGTCATGGCATCAACAGTCTGTATGGCTGCACCTGCTTCGAAGCCAGATAGCTTCAACACCACGCCCCCTAAGAAAAGCGCCAGTGCTTGGCCAAGTTTCACCATTAACCAATAGATAGCGCCGAAAGTCCCTTCTTTTCGTGGCATGCCGTTGTTTAATTCATCTAGATCACAGACATCGGCGGTCATACTCATCATCACAGTAAATAGCCCACCAATACCAAATGCAAATAATGGGATCGGTAAGAACATCAAGTAGGGATTTTCAGGTGAGAAACCATACCAACGTAGTAAATAACCAACGATCGAAATACTGGTAGATATCAAAAAGGCATTTCGCTTGCCCCACTTATTTGCCATCCAGGTCACAATGGGTATGACAACAAAAGCACTTGCGACAGCACTCATGGTACCAAACCATGCAGGCCATGTTCCTGCTGCATCTGTGCTGCCGCCGAACATATGAAACAGAATGATAAAGTATGAGAAGGTAGAAACCAGCTGAAAACCATTAAAAATCAAAAACGTTGCCAGACACAATCTGAGGAATTGTGTATTTTTGAAGGCGGTGACGATATTGCGCAACACTTCCATGAAGTTGTTACCGATCTCTTTCATCGATAAATCTTTGGTATTCTCAATTCTGGATGACTCAATTCCTTTACAGAATATTGCTGGCAATATCCCCAGAGCTGTACAAACAACTCCGACAACTATCGAGAGTTGCCTCACACCCTCTCCTTGATCAGCGAATAAATCACTAGGCACAAGCACCCATATCCAGGGCACAATCATCCAGGCGATTTGCCCAATAAATTGCGAGAACGCCATTATGCGTGTGCGTTCATTGTAATCAGATGTCAATTCATAGCCTAACCCGACCAGAGGCGTGGCATACATGGTATTACCCAATGTAAAGAGCAATGACATAGAAAGAAAGTACCAGAAAGTATAAGTCTCTGAGTTCGCTGCATCCAGTTGCCACATCAGCGAGAAGATAATGCCGCTAGCAAAGGCGCCCGCCATGATATAGGGCCGTCTTCGTCCCCATTTCGAGCGTGTATTATCTGTGATAAAGCCCATGATTGGGTCAGTAATTGCATCAAGCAATCGCGGTAGTGCGCCGACAATGCCGGCAAGCAGTGGATCCATACCGAAGGCAACAATCAGATAGGTAGCAAAGATAGCAATTGATGCTGGAAGAAGATTGAGGGTTAGCGTACCAGCACCAAAAGCAATTTTCTGGTCAAATGGGACAATATCTTTACTAGCAGTTTGGTATTGAGACATGGCGATTATAGTGTTGTTATTTAGCGAGTCAGTCTGCTTAAGTTCAGCAGTTAAATCAAGCATCACTGCGATAAAACGAACCCACGCCTCGCTCAATCGGACTTGAAGAGATTATTGCTATATTAGACGAGATATTATTTCTTCAGATTTCATCAGTTTTCATTTGATTGAATAGAACTAGTTACCACATTCAGCAAATGCTACCATCACACAAGAAATGCAGCTTTTAGACCTAATCAACCAACAAATAGCTACACGAGTTTGACTTTACCAATACACATCCAATAGATAAGAACAGAAGCGTGACATATAAAATACAATCGCTAGATGAATGGAAAAGAAAAGAGCAGTTTCTCTTTTATAATGAGTTTACTGAGCCAATGTATGGTATTTCGGTCGATCTCGATATCACCAGTCTTTATCGCTATTGCCGTAAAAATGAGCAATCAATCTTTGTTAGCTATCTACATGAGATCATCAAGGCCGTTAATTGTATCGAAGAGTTCAGATATCGTTATGATGGCGAGAATGTCATTGTCTATGATCAGATTGGTATCTCAGTGACTGTCGCACGAGAGAATGAGACATTTGCTTTCTCTTATATTGATTACGATGCCAATTTTTCAGACTTTGCTGAGTCAGCTGCCTCTGAAATTGCGCGTGTACGCGAAACCTCAGATTTCACGCCATTCGCAAATAAATTAGATTTAATTCATTTCTCTGCAGTACCCTGGATTCAATTTACCTCACTCTCTCATGCCAGACACCATGAGTTTAAAGATACGATTCCAAAGATAAGTACGGGAAAAATATATCATTCCGGGGAGCGCACGCTAATGCCTATTTCGGTGCATGCTCACCATGGATTGGTTGATGCGCTTCATATTGGAAAACTGTACTCATTAGTAGAGAACAACATCCAAGAACGATACGGCGCATAATAATCAACCAAGAGAAAGATCAATTAATAGGATAATAAACATGCATTTTAAATCTGTGATTATTGCAATTGCTTTGCTGTGCAAACCTCTGTTTGCGGCTCAATTTCAAAATGATTTCTGGTCCAGCATCAGCTCACTAGAGGGTAAGTCATTCAACGGTGAGTTGGTCATCGGTACTGAACCGAGCGACAAGGATTTCATGAAAGGGCAGGCGGTCATGTATGTTTGGAAAGTCTCCGATTCGGTCATCAAAATCCCATTTCATATTGGCGATGATCACTCGCGTACCTGGGTATTAACAAAAACGGATCATGGTATTCAGTTAAAACATGATCACCGCAAGCCTGATGGTAGTGAAGATAAGGTTACACAGTATGGTGGTGACACCTTTGCCAAGGGTACTCCCATTCGTCAGGAGTTTAAGGCAGATAAGTTTACTAGTGAGCTACTCGCTGCATCCGCACGCAACATTTGGGCGATGGAAATAGAGCCTGGTAAACGGTTTATTTATGAATTACGCCGCGAGCATGAGGATCGATTCTTCCGTGTTGAGTTCGATTTAACCAAAGAAGTACCAACGCCACCTCCGGTATGGGGTGCTGAGACACACTAGTCGATTGCTAAAAAGCCGCCGGTCTGATGAGTCCATAGCTGGTTGTAGATGCCATCCGAGGCAATTAATTCTTTATGTGTGCCTTGCTCGACGATCCGTCCCTCATCCATAACGATTAAACGATCCATGGCGGCTATGGTTGATAGTCTGTGGGCAATTGCAATGACCGTTTTGCCTTCCATCAAGCGATAAAGTGATTCTTGAATAGCCGCTTCGACTTCAGAATCGAGCGCAGAGGTCGCTTCATCCAAGACCAGAATGGGCGCATTCTTGAGCAGAACTCTGGCAATAGCAATTCGCTGTCGTTGACCACCTGACAATTTTACACCACGTTCACCGACCTGAGCTTCTAAACCCTCATTACCGAATGGATCGGTTAAATCTCTAATAAACTCTGATGCCTGGGCCTGGTCAATGGCGGTAATCAACTCTTGCTCACTGGCATCAGGACGACCATAGAGAATATTCTCACGAATAGTTCTGTGCAAGAGTGAGGTATCTTGAGTAACCATACCAATGTGAGAACGGAGTGATTCTTGTTGTACTAGTCTGATATCCTGCTCATCAATGGTGATACAACCTTTCTCGACATCATGAAAACGCATCAACAGGTTAACTAGCGTTGATTTACCAGCGCCAGAGCGGCCAACTAAGCCTACTTTCTCACCTTGTTGAATCGCCAGATTAAGTGATTCAATCACTCCGGACTCTTTTCCGTAATGAAAACTAACATCCTGAAAACGAATTTCGCCCTTTTGCACTGAGAGGGGATGGGCATCATCGTTGTCCTGTATCTCGATAGGTTTGGAGATTGTGCTTATACCATCGGCGACGGTACCAATATTTTCAAAAAGCGCACTGATTTCCCACATGATCCATTGCGACATGCCATTAAGGCGCAGTGAAAGACTGACTGCCACCGCGATCGCTCCGACGGAAATCGCATCATGCGACCACAACCATAATGAGACTGCAGCAATACTAAATGCCAGTAGATAATTATTCATCTGCACCATGAAACTTATCTTTGTAACCAGTCGCATTTGTTTATAAACAGTTTTGAGAAAACCGACCATGCTATCTTCAGCGTAGTCAGCCTCTTTGTTGGTATGGGAGAATAATTTAACTGTGGAAATATTAGTGTAGCTATCAACAACTCGGCCCGTCATCACTGAGCGGGCATCAGCTTGCTCTGTTGAGATATGTTTGAGCTTAGGCACCATCTTCACTTGAATTAATACGTAGACGATGAACCAGACAATCATCGGGATAACCAGTCTGATATCTGCGCTCATGATTAACACTAGCATGGTGGTGAAATAGACTATGATATAAACCATGACATCCAGAAGCTTCATCACCGTTTCTCTAACAGCTAGTGAGGTCTGCATAACTTTGGTGGCCACTCGACCGGCAAAGTCATTTTGGAAAAATGAGATGCTCTGCTTAAGCAAGTAACGATGCGTCAGCCAGCGGATCGCCATGGGGTAGTTACCCAATAATGTCTGGTGCACTATAAGAGAGTGCACGAGAATTAAGATCGGAATCACAACCAACACTAACACACCCATGGTGATCAGTGTGTCAGCTTCCTCTTGCCACAATGTTTCTGGATTTTTAGTGGTCAGCCAGTCAACGAGTTGTCCCATAAAACCAAACAGTGAGACTTCCAATGCTGCGGTGATGGCAGTCAGTATCGACATTATCACTAGAGGAACACCAAAACCTCGGGTATAGAATTTACAAAAGGCATAAATGCTCTTCGGTGGCTGGCTAGGCTCTATCTCAGGAAATGGTTTGGTAAACGACTCAAAGAGTTTAAACATGATCTGTCAAAACACATAAATACAATGACGCAAGGATACAGTATTGTCATAGATAATGGCACGCCCGATTACATTTCTGACAAACATTGTGATAGCAAGTCAGTATCAATATAATAGCGCGTTACTTCAATACCGAAGATAGCAGATTATCCAAGAACTTTTTATGAGTTTCAGCAATGAACTAATTAACGCAGACGATCTAGTAGGCTATGAGTCACTTGAACTGCAGGCTTTACCCAAACAATCAATGATCGTAAGTGCCATGGTATGGCTAATTACGCTGGGGATTTCTTTCATTGTAATGTCCATTCTTTACTTTGTTTTGAACGTGCCTATTTTTAGTGGTGGCGTAATGTACTGGATGCTTGGATATTTAGTGGTATTTGCTCTGGGGTGTCTGTGGATTAAAGTGGCACATAAACATAAGGGTTATGCCATCAGAGAGCATGATATCACTTATAAATCTGGTATTTTCTGGCAAAAGCAAATCGTTTTACCGTTCAACAGAATTCAGCATGTAGAGACTCATCAAGGTGTACTACAACGAAAATATGCGTTGGCTAAACTACAACTATTTACCGCCGGTGGCATTCGCGCTGATTTAACAATTAATGGTATCAACTATGAGGTTGCTCAGGGTATCAAGAGTCGCATTTTGAACCGACTCGAAAATGAAAATCTCAATGCTTGAAGATTCAAACACTGATTACTTAAATCGCTGGCATAGGGTGTCGCCAGTCTCATTGGTGCATTTTTTCATCTCCCGAGGATTAAAACTCGCGCGTGAGTTGATTGTTAATGCTAGTCCGGCATTCGTGGGTATTGTTGTCGCTGTGGATGATCGCTCGTTTTGGTTAGGCATCAGTGCAGCCTTCATAGTCAGTTTGATCCTTCTGGATGTGCTCGTGATGTACATCACCTATCGCTATCGCATTGAAGATGAGCAGATAACCATAAAACACGGCTTATTTACAGTTGAAGAGTTGAATTTAAAGTATGCGCGAATTCAGAATATCAATAATTCACTTCCTTGGTATTTCAAACCATTCAACCTATTGAAATGTACCTTTGACTCTGCTGGGTCGACAGACAAAGAAGCTGAAGTTCCAGGCATTACTCAGCAACGTGCTAAACAAATAGCTGATGCGATTAATAGT
>CAZLIR010000112.1:1802-7393 GCA_964559635.1 uncultured Enterobacterales bacterium | reverse complement strand
GATGAGGTGGCATACAATATTCTGGATCTAGGCGAAATGCCGGCAAATACGGTACTGGAAGCACTAGAGAATATTGATGCGATTATGACGATACGAGTTATTTAGTCTGAACGTATTGATTCTTGAGTTGCGAAGACTCGCCCGTTACGAAAAACCATATAAAAGATATAAACATGATCACACTTGCCGCGATCATCGTGGCATCGACGCTCATCATCGCGATCAATGCTCCAATAATGGCCATGACCACGTTCGCCAAGAAGAATAATGAGGTCTGAAGCCCCATAATTTTGCCCTGACCAAAGGATTCAAAGCGATCTGACATGTAGGTCGGTGTGACGGCATTGATAATCGCTATCGTTGTACCGATGAGCGCATACAACACAAACACTGCATTCTCTGAGCTAATTGTTAATAGCAGTATGAGCAGAGGTAGCACAAATACACCAATTACCAGAGTCAAAAACTGCCCAAACCACTGGATTAATTTTGTCGCCAGAAAAACTGAGGACATGATCATGAAGGTTGTGATGACCACGGTCATCCAGGCTATTTCCTGGCTATCATACTGAAACCGCTCCACCAACCAGACAGGATAAAATTCGTAGAATAAATTGATTGCGAATGTGTAAATCAGATAGAAACTAAACAATGGCCAAATCACACGATGTTTCAGCAGAGCAAAAGAATTTTCCTCAACCACTATTCTCATCAGTGAGCGTTCTTCATCGGGTCGACTTTCTCGGGTCTTTATCCCAATTGCTACAACAATCATGGTTAGAAATGTTGCTGCAGCGGCAATGGTAAATACCCATTCGACACCCAACACCATGAGATAACCACCCGCAAGTGGACCAAATAGCCAACCAGCATATACAGTGGCAAAGAGAAGAGACATTGCTCTCACTTTCTCGATATGCGGGTGCAAATCGGCGGCCATAGCTCGTGCGATTGCCACATTGCCCTCACAAATCCCTGCGGCGATTCTCGAGAGAATAAATAATGGATAGGATTCAATCACGACCGCATAGGCCGTCAAGAGGTAACCAAGAGCAGTCCCGATCAGGGTAATAATGAGTAATCGTCTGCGACCATATAAATCGGATAGTGCGCCAATGAAAGAGCCGCCAATCAACATACCCAGTGGGTATACAGCCAGAGCAATACCGAGTAGTAGTTTCGGCTCTATATTCATGAACATGGTTAGATTATTGTCTGCTGAGTCCAGAAAATAAGGAGCAAGTACTGGGTAGGGTAGTGCAATTCCGGCTGTTCCCAGAAATGAAATGAGCATTACTACTGAGAGCGTGATACGAGCTTGTTGTGGTGACATATGATAGTTCTTGTGATCTGGACACAATCATTATAATGGATATTTGTCGCTGACCGAATAATCTTGTATATATGTATCAAAAATATTGTTAGCTAATGTGTGATAATGCATCAATGTCAAATATCACTAAACAACCTACCCGACTCGCAGCCTTAGATTTGGGTTCGAATAGTTTCCACTTGATCATCGCGGGATTGAATCAGGGTGAGGTTCGCATAAAGGATAAAATTTCGGAAAAGGTTCAACTCGGAGCTGGAATAGGTCCTGATAAGCGGATCACCGAAGAGGCACAAGACCGCGCTCTGGCATGTCTTCAGCGCTACTCAGAGCGACTTCAAGGTATCCCCAAGAACAATGTCCGAGTTGTGGGCACTAATGCGCTTCGTAAAGCAAAAAATAGTAAATCTTTTCTCAAAGAGGCTGAACAAATACTGGGTTATAACATCGATATCATCGCCGGTCGTGAGGAAGCCCGATTAATATATTTAGGTGTCTCGCATACACAAGCCGATGATAAGGGCTCAAGACTGGTCATTGATATTGGTGGCGGCAGTACCGAATTTATCATCGGTTGTCGTTTCGAAGCGCAAATAACTGAGAGTCTTCATATGGGTTGTGTGAGTTATGCCCAGCAGTATTTTGATGATGGTATTAGTGAAAGAGCCTTTACCAGAGCAACCATGGCGGCTAAGCAACAAATTATCGCTATCAGGAAAGACCTGTTAGTTAATGGCTGGGACTCCACCGTCGGAGCGTCGGGTACGATAAGAGCCATCACCAACCTACTGCGTCATCAAGAATTGGTTGAAGATGTGGTAAGGATAGAGCACCTATACCAACTCAAAGAGCAAATACTACAGAAATTTAACAGTCGACACGATATCACTATGGAGGGACTGTCAGAGAAACGTGGACCAGTACTCCCCTCGGGACTAGCGATTCTGATTGCTATATTTGAATCACTGAATATTAAATCCATGAGATATTCAAATGGTGCGCTACGTGAAGGTTTGTTGTACGACATGCTTGGCCGAATTGAACATGAGGATGTTCGCGATAGAACTGTAAAAGCTCTGATGGATAGATATCATGTCTCTCATAGTCGTGCTGAGCGTGTTAAATCTACGGCGTTACAACTTCTGGACTCGCTCGGGCCTGACTGCTTGTCTGAAACAGATGTCAGACCCTATTTGGGATGGGCAGCTGAGCTTTATCAAATCGGACTGTCTGTATCCCACACTTACTTTCAAAAGCATGGCGCCTACTTAATTAAACATTCCGATTTGCCCGGATTTACACGAAGACAACAGGCGTTCCTTGCTGCATTAGTCAATAACCACAGACGATCATATCAGCGATTAAAACAGTCTTCAGCGCTGTATCATCTGCGCCGTGATTATGTCGTGTTGTCTGTGTGTCTGCGCCTCGCTCTGATCATTCAAAGGGGATATTCAGAATATGATGTCAATGTTAAATCTTTTACTCAACGCCATGATGAATTCACGCTAGAATTACAATCTGGTTGGCGAGAGGAGAATACCTTGCTTGAGACAGATATCGAGCAGGAAATCGACTACCTTCGTCGCGTTAATATTAAACTCAAAGTGAACTAAGACATTGAAGATAGTCTCTACTAAATTATGTGATTTTCATGACTTATCTCTAGAGCAGGCGGCTCTGGAGACACAAAAATTATCACAGACAACAGCATCAGAAATCGTGATCACGCCGAATATCGATCACATGGCGCGATTGGTTGAACAGAATGATGAACAGTTAATGTCTATTTATCAGGATGCGAGTCTTTGTCTTTGCGACAGCAATATTCTGCAAAAACTACTTTCTTTCAAAGGCATAGCGATACAGTCCGTTGTGCCAGGAAGTAGTCTGACAGAATACTTGTTTGCGAATGTATTATCTGGCGATGATAAGGTGCTGATAATTGGCGGCGATGAATATGTGATCAAAATGATGCGTTACAAATACTCACATCTCACGCTAGATCACTATAATCCACCGATGGGGTTTATTAACAAACCTGATGAAGTTACAAAAACTGTGGATATTTGTATTGAGTCGCAGCCTGATTACATCTTTCTGGCGGTTGGCTCGCCCAGACAGGAACTTCTGGCAAAAAAGGTTGCCGATACCAACGCTATAACACCTGTCATGTTGTGCATAGGTGCATCGATTTTATTTCTGGTGGATCAAGAAAAGCGCGCCCCTTTATGGGTGCAAAAGATTCATATGGAGTGGTTCTATCGAATGATGCAAGATCCAGGGCGTCTGGTGAAACGATACGGTGGTAATTTTCTCTCACTCGCGAAGATATACCGCGCTCTGTGACCCACTTCCAAGTTCTCTTTATATGCCGCTATCTAATCAGCAGTAACATTACGTAAAACTTCTTATTCAATTAGAACTGCGTTCTGAGTCACAGAACCTTCTAAATGCGTGCTATATTGTAAGTAATACCTAAAAAAACATTGAGTGACCTATGAGCCAAGAAACAGCTGCAGTTACGACGATATCAAACGATCAGTCAAATGCTGAGATGATTCAATCGATACTGAAAGCCATCAATCAGGTGGTGCTCGGCAAAGAAGCGCAAGTAAAACTAGCCCTTTGCAGCATATTGGGAAGAGGTCACTTGTTGATCGAGGACTTGCCCGGAATGGGTAAGACGACGCTGGCACATAGCCTCGCTAACGCGCTGGGTCTCGATTATTCGAGAATACAGTTTACCTCTGATTTACTACCGGCAGATATTCTGGGTTCTGCGATTTATAACCGTGATGAGGCTCGGTTTGATTTTCAAGAGGGGCCCATTTTCAGTCAGTTAATTCTTGCGGATGAGATCAACCGTGCTACCCCTAAAACCCAGAGCGCGCTGTTAGAGGCCATGGCAGAGGGACAGGTCAGTATCGAGGGTAGGACTCGTGAGTTACCCAATCCGTTTTTTGTAATTGCCACACAGAATCCATCCTACCAACTAGGTACCTATCCTTTACCGGAGTCACAGCTAGACCGATTTTTCATGCGTATCGAGCTCGGTTATCCTGAGCCAGAGATTGAAGTAATGCTTCTCTCAGGTCAGGACCGCAAAGAGTATGCAGATAAGATCAAACCGCAGATCCCACTCGAACGTCTGATCAGTCTTCAGGCGGAAGTCGAGCGCGTAACAACCTCTGATCTGCTGAAACATTACATCATGCTGTTGCTCACCGAATCACGAGAGTCCGGAGAATTTGGCCACGGGTTATCACCCAGGGCAGGTATCGCACTTCAGCGGGCTGCTCAGGCCTGGGCACTCATTGAGGGACGTGACTACGTTATTCCTGAGGATGTCCAAGCGGTGTTTGTCGCTGTCGTCGGCCACCGACTATTTGCCGGTACGGATACAACCGATGGTACAGCTGAGACGTTACTCCAGCGAGTCAAAGTGCCGATCTAGACATCTTGCTCTGAGGCAGAATCAAAAATAGATGATTAAGCATCTCACTAATCGATTTGATAACTTTATTGAGCAGCGGCTGCTGGTTGCGAATTCCGTAGTCACACATCATAAGCGTACCTATATTTTACCGAATCGATTTGGCTACTTATTGTTAATCATCATCCTGTTGATGTTAATTGCAGCAACCAATTACCAGAATAGTCTGGCATTTGTTCTGACCTTTATGCTGATAGCTATCGGTCATAACACACTGGTCATGACATACCGTAACCTGCTTAATCTCCAGACAACGATACTGCCGACAAAGCCGATTTATTTAGGGCAGTCGCTCCACATCCCAGTCAAGGTTCAGTCACTGAATAGTCGTGATCACTTCTCAGTGGGTATCGGCCACCATAAAAAAATACAGCAATTACTTAATCTACCCTCAGGTAAAGTTGTGCAGACGGAAATTGAGTATCAGCCTACAAAACGCGGCTGGTTCAAACCTGAACGATTTTATCTGGCGACTACCTATCCATTGGGTGTATTTCGTGTCTGGAGTTGGTTCAGATGTCAGCATCAATATCTGGTATATCCAAAACCTGAGAAACCACCCTTTGATGTCCAACAGCTTGGATACCTTTCCGACTTGGACAGTCAAGATATTAAAGCGGGACACGAGGATTTTTATAGCATCAGAGAGTATCAAGCCGGTGATGCCAGACGCGATATCCATTGGCGAGCTTATGCAAAAGGACAGGGCTTAGCGACAAAGCAATTCAGTGAACCGAAAGGACAATTAGCGACCCTGGACTACCG
>CAZLIR010000112.1:0-1702 GCA_964559635.1 uncultured Enterobacterales bacterium | reverse complement strand
GTATAGCCAAGTGAAACAGCGCGAAACTATGTTATATCCAACGCTTGAGCGTCCCGGCGTGGTTGAAATTGTTTTGCTCACGCAGTTGGTCGTGTTATTTCCGCTATTTCAATTTTTACCGCCATGGGTAACCGCTATTTGTCTAGCCTGTATCAGCTATCGGTTTTACTTGAAACACTTCAATAGACGCCTTCCTGGTCGGGTATTAACAGCCGTTGTCGGCCTGCTCGGTGGCATACTCATCTTTCTGGAGTTCAAGACCTTTCAGGGGCGTGATGCAGGCGTGAGTCTGATTGTGCTGATGTTCTCACTCAAGTTGATGGAGATGCGTTGGTATCGCGATGCTGCGCTCGTCCTGTTCTTATCATTTTTTATACTGGTCGCACACTTCCTCTACTCGCAATCCATTCTGATGACGATCTATATGCTGGCAGCACTAGCGGTCATCCTGAGTGCACTGATGGCACTCAACCGAGTTGATGGCGCGAGGAATTTAAAGAGCCTCGGTTGGGCATCAGGAAAAATTATCCTTCAGGCTTTGCCCATTATGCTGATCTTATTTTTCTTGTTCCCACGATTGGCTCAGCCGCTCTGGCAGATGCCATCTGGCTCATCAGGAACCACGGGGATCAGTGACTCCATGACGCCGGGAGATATTGGTTCGCTCGTCACCTTCACCGAGCCTGCATTCCGGGTTAAATTTGACGGTCAGCCACCGCCGGGAGCGCAACGTTATTGGCGAGGGCTGGTATTTTCTGATTTTGATGGCCTTACTTGGTCCAGGAATCAGGACCCGTTTCGCCCAGCCTTTACATCGCAGTCGGATATTGAACTCAAAGGTGCTCCAGTCACCTATGAGCTGTTGATGGAGCCTCACAGACGCAACTGGCTTTATGCTCTGGAGATGCCGGAGTCGATGGATGGCATTGGGCGCATGACGACTGAGTATACCTGGCTCAGACGATTTAATCTGACCAACAAACTATCATATGAGGTTGTGTCTTACCCCGAGTCAAGTTTCGGATTGGTGTTAGACAATCGCACCCGACAGATAAACTTAGATCTTCCAGACGACTATAATCCTGTGACACGAGACTGGGTTGCTAATGTCCGTGCTCAGTACCCGGATGATGAAGCCTTTATTCAAATGATCCTGCGTTATATCAATCAACAGTCATATCACTACACATTAAGTCCGGGAACCATGGCAGAAAACACGGTGGATGATTTCTGGTTCAATAAGCAGCGTGGATTCTGTGAACATTACGCCGGTGCCTTTGTCTTTATTATGCGCGCCGCGGGTATTCCATCACGGGTGGTTACTGGTTACCAAGGGGGAGAGATGAACCCATATGGTGATTACATGATTGTTCGGCAGTCCGACGCCCATGCGTGGACCGAGGTTTGGCTTGCAGGACAGGGCTGGCGCCGTATCGATCCTACTGCAGCAATTCATCCGAGCCGAGTCGAAGTGGATTTGTCTCAAGATTGGCTTCAGAGAGAAGCGTTATTCGCCGATCAGGCACCCTCTGAGTGGTCACAATTTACGCCATCCATGATCAGTCAGATAAGTTTGATGTGGGATTCTGTGAACAGTTACTGGCAGAGTGAAATTATCGATTTTGGTGCTGAAGATCAGTATATGTTACTGCAAAAGTTAGGCTTTGATTATTTTTCAATGTCTGATCTGATCAATTTGATG
>CAZLIR010000111.1:0-7450 GCA_964559635.1 uncultured Enterobacterales bacterium | reverse complement strand
GTTCTTAAGATGGAAAAAATCGAAATTCGTGGGGCAAGAACCCACAACCTGAAAAACATAGATGTCAGCCTTCCCCGCGACCAATTTATTGTCATTACTGGACTATCTGGCTCAGGTAAATCCTCGTTGGCATTTGACACCCTATATGCCGAAGGACAACGTCGTTATGTCGAATCATTATCGGCTTATGCCCGACAATTCTTGTCTTTAATGGAAAAGCCGGACTATGACCATATTGAAGGGTTATCACCGGCAATCTCCATTGAACAAAAATCGACCTCACACAACCCGCGTTCAACCGTGGGTACAATCACCGAAGTTTATGACTACCTGCGTCTGCTATTTGCTCGTGCCGGTATTCCGCGTTGCCCCGATCACAATGAGCCATTGGAAGCACAAAGTATTAGTCAAATGGTCGATCAGGTTTTAGCCCTGCAACCGGAGACTAAAGTGATGGTCCTCGCCCCTGTAATCAAGGAGCGCAAGGGTGAACATTTACAACTGGTAAATGAGTTGCAGGCACAGGGCTTCATTCGCGCCCGAGTGGACGGATTTGTGGTCGATCTGGCCGAGATGCCAACCCTCGACCCAAAGAAAAAACACACCATAGATGTGGTTGTTGACCGATTAAAAATTCGTGACGATATCAAGCAACGGCTGGCAGAATCTTTTGAGACCGCGACTGATTTAGGTGACGGTCTGGCAAAGGTTGCCTTTATGGATGGTGATCAATCTGACATGCTTTTTTCGGCACGATTTGCCTGTCCGGTCTGTGGTCATAGCATCGCTGAATTAGAACCAAAACTTTTTTCATTCAATAATCCAGCCGGAGCCTGTAGTACCTGTGATGGCCTTGGAATTCATCAGACTTTTGCGCCTGAACGGGTGATCACCAACTCTGAACTCCCCATATCCGGTGGTGCTATCCGTGGTTGGGATCGCAGAAACATCTATTATTTTCAGATGCTTAACTCACTTGCCATGCATTATAACTTTGACATTGATACAGCATTTGAAGACCTGCCTGAGAACATTCAAAAAATCATCTTGTATGGCAGTAGACGCGAGGCAATTACCTTTACTTACGTCAATGATCGCGGTGATAAAGTCAATCGCCGTCATCCGTTTGAAGGTGTGATACCCAACATGGAACGTCGTTTTAAGGAGACCGAGTCGATTGCTGTCCGTGAGGAGTTAGCGAAGTATCTGGTGACTACCAGTTGTCCATCCTGTGACGGTACCAGGCTGTGTCGTGATGCACGTCATGTGTTTGTCGATGAGCATGACTTACCTAGCCTCACACAGCGTTCTATTGGCGATGCATTAAAAGTGGTCGAAGGGCTCTCTCTTGAGGGCTATCGTGCCGAAATCGCCGATAAAATCATCAAGGAAATCATCGCCCGACTAGGCTTTCTGGTGAATGTTGGACTCGATTACTTATCAATGGAGCGCAGTGCTGAGACCCTCTCTGGCGGCGAAGCGCAGCGAATACGACTGGCGAGCCAGATTGGTGCCGGTTTAGTCGGTGTGATGTATATTCTCGATGAGCCCTCCATTGGCCTTCATCAGCGAGATAATGACCGGCTACTGAAAACGCTCATCAAATTGCGAGACATGGGCAATACTGTGCTGGTTGTGGAGCACGATGAAGATGCCATCCGCAAAGCCGATCATGTCCTGGATATAGGCCCGGGTGCTGGGGTGCATGGCGGCGAGATTGTGGCTCAGGGAACGGTTAAGCAACTCATCGCCAATAAAGATTCGCTTACGGGTCAGTATCTGTCAGGTAAGCAGGCCATTGAAGTGCCTAAACAGCGCACAGAATATGACCCGCAGCTGATGCTAACTCTGACCGGCGCTACGGGTAATAATTTGAAATCTGTAACACTGGAAATTCCCGTTGGGATCATGACCTGTATTACGGGTGTTTCCGGCTCGGGCAAATCGACGCTGATTAACGATACCTTGTATCCATTGGCAGCGACAAAATTAAACCATGCCACGACATTAACAGCTGCCCCTCACCACAGTATCGATGGCTTACAATTTCTCGATAAGGTGGTTGATATTGACCAAAGTCCTATCGGACGTACACCCCGCTCAAACCCCGCGACATACACCGGCATATTTACACCGATCCGCGAGCTATTTGCCGGTACTCAAGAGGCACGCTCGAGAGGCTATAAACCTGGACGATTTAGTTTCAATGTTAAAGGTGGGCGATGTGAGACATGTCAGGGTGATGGCTTAATCAAAGTGGAAATGCACTTCCTTCCGGATATCTATGTTAAGTGCGATGTGTGTAAAGGTAAGCGCTACAATCGGGAAACACTGGACATCCAGTACAAGGGTAAAAATATTCACGAAATACTCGAAATGACCGTCGAGGACGCACGGCAGTTTTTTGATGCCATTCCAGCTATCAAACGGCGCCTGCAAACCCTGATGGATGTCGGCCTGTCATACATCCGGCTTGGGCAATCGGCAACGACCCTGTCTGGGGGTGAAGCACAACGCGTGAAACTATCGAAAGAGTTATCTAAACGTGATACTGGCAAAACGCTCTATATTTTAGATGAGCCCACAACTGGTCTGCATTTTCACGATGTCAAACAACTACTGGCCGTGCTACATCGACTGCGCGATCATGGCAATACCGTGGTGGTCATTGAGCACAACCTCGATGTCATAAAAACCGCAGACTGGATTATCGATTTAGGTCCTGAGGGTGGTGACGGTGGTGGTCAGATCATTGCAGCGGGAACCCCGGAAGATGTCACCGAAATTGCCATCTCTCATACCGGTCACTTTTTAAAACCCATGCTGTGAGGCAGTATCTGAATCTATAGCTCGCTATCCTGAGCTATTAGGTTCGCTTTGACCTGATATAGCTCCACCATGATTCCCCATTGCTGAATACTGACCCGGTCAGTGACTGGTTTTGCTTTAAAAACCAGTACTGTTCCATCTGTTTGATATTCCTCAGCGAGGTTAGTTGGTAAGTAGCGCTCGCCATCAGCTGTCACTAGCCCGTAGAAGCCACCTTCCAGATCAATATACCTTACCGTTGCTGTAATCATTTTAACCTGTGCCTCGGCAAGCTGTTGAGCAACTGCTTCAACCTGATTCTTCGGCTTTTGCGTATCTTGCTGAACCGGAGCAACATCAGTCGACTCCGGCTCAGAGCAACTTGCCAATAACAGGGCACATATCACACACACTAAACGATACATATTATCTCCCATGGCCACTCGAGAGTGAGCGATTACGCCACAATCGGGCAATGAACAACATCATCAGTACCATGACTGTCCAAGGTCCGGTGGAGCCACCGCCGCCGCCACCATTCGAGGGTGGTTGTGGTGGGGGTGGTGCAGTAACGGTGATTGAAGTCGAAGCAGTGACTTCGAATTCGCCATCACTCACGGTTACCTGGAAGGTCAACGTACCAGAAGTTGCATTGGCATTACTCACGGTCGCTGTCGATTGATCAGCGTTGCTAATGGTAACCGTTGGTCCCGCTGTTTGGGTCCAATTGTAGGTTAGATTATTACTGTCAACATCCGAAGCATTTGCAGTCAGTGTGACTGTACTGGAACCAGATGAAGTCGCTGTTACCGTCGGTGGATCATTGACAGGTAGCACTTCGATTAGGAAGCTATCAGTGGCCGATAGCTGCGGATCATCATCACTCGTGACCGTTATAGTCACTGATATCGAACCATTGAAGTCAGTGTCAGGCGTAATATCAAACATCGCACCAGATGACATACTACTCAACTCACCTACTGTGCCAGAATCAGCGCTGACGGTAATAGTATTATTCGCTGAAGGCGAAGTATAGTTGACGGTAATTGTGATCGGCGTATCTTCTTGAGTGTTTAAGGTGGGAGCGCGTGGCTCAATGATAATGTTGCCGCCCACTCTTAGGTCATACTCTCTGGATTCAGGCATTCCACCAGCGAGTGACACATCACTGGTCAAGACAGTTGTCAGTGTCTGCGATGTCGTACCGGCATCCACTATCACATCGAACGTCAGGGTTAATGGATCACTGTTGGGAGTTACCGCCTCGTAACAAACCACCAGAGTATCGTTGACCTCAGTAAATGAGCCGGTATCACCCAGACCATCGTCGTAGAGACCACCGACATAAATGAGATAATCACCGCTGGTACCATCGCCGTTTTCCCAGCCAATGGTGCCACCCATATCATCGCCGCCACCTTGAGTGACATTAGCGTAGGCAAAATAGAAATCACCCGTGTCGCTGTTGATCAACATCTCAAAGTCCAACATATCAGTAATGCTGGTATCGCCATCGTAGTAGCTGAATGGTCGCATATCATCAAATTCGACGATAATCCACGGACCCGCAGAGGCCACACTCACACCAGAGCCCGTCTCTTTGCTGAGTTGGAAGTCACGCCACAATGGCGCCACCAGATTGTTTGGTTCTTCAGCTAATGGAACGCGCTGATGCACGAAGGATGTATTCGGCGGTGCCGCACCCAATGTGATGATGCCATTGGCTGAAATATAGAAATCATCATAGACGGTATCCAAAAACTTGAACGGAATGGCATACCGGGTTGCGCCCTCATCACCATCCATGGAGTTAAAGTTGACACCAAATTGTTCCAGATCCAGATAGCCACTGCCCTGCCCTAAGTTTGGCACTTGGCAGGTACTATCAGTGACACTGGTTGATGACAGGTAGGTATTCAGGGATGGATCATAAGTCGCTCGGCTTGGTGACCAGCTGACCTGAGTGCCATTGGCGGCACTCGAGACATTTGCCACTGAGCCATCAGAGGTAGCTATGGATGTTTCGTCAACGGTCAGACCTAAGGGAATGAGCGCATCGATAGTATAGTCAATCGCTTCATCTGAGCGGTTTGATAGCACATCAACAGTGACCGTTACCCGATCACCCTCTGCCGGTGTAGTATTACTGAAACTCAGACTCACATCATCTTGGATTCGATTCAGCACCACAATCGTGCGTCCCAGATTTCCAGCCGATCCCGGATCTGAGTCAGTCGCTAAATCAAAGGCACCTAAGAAAACGTCCCCTTCTTGCATATCATCAGACCAGCTGAGGGTTATGTCGAACGGCACAAAAGCAGGTTGATTTTGTACTGAGGATACCGTGAGATTACCGGCATCGGTCTCAGGTACATAGGCATAACGCAGCAAGGTGCTATCAACTTGCTCGGTAGCAGTATAGTTCTGCACCAGAATCCAATAATCACCGGCCACCGCACTTTCGAGTTCACATACCTCGTCTGAGGTAGGACTAATCGATGAACAAAGTAATTCACTCTCATCGGCTACGCCATCACCATTGGTATCTAAACCGACGAATAAATCCATATCATCTGCTGTTGATTGGGCCAGATTGATCCAAAACAGCGGAGAGTCGTTATTCAAGGTTACATTGGTTTGTAAAACACCATCTGTATTGCTATCGAATGGTGTGCTGTTATCTGAATCCTGAGGTAACAATACTTCGGTAATAGTTGCTTTTTGCAAGCCGTATACACGTGCTGTTAAATCAGTGATGGCAATCGCAGTGGTATCACGAAGGACATAAGCACCTGAATTACGGCGGATGTCAACCGCGACAGACTCCGGTAGATTAGTGGTATTGACCGTGACAAAAGCGGGCATATGTAAATCAGGTATATCAGCATCGCTCGAGGTCAGGTTGATGTAGCCAAAGGCCTGTGAGCCGCTACTTGCGCCACTGGAACTGGCGGTAATGGTTAATACTTGAGATTCACCGGTGGTCAGAGTGAATGTTGCCGGTGATACGCTGAAGGTAATATCCGGATTGTTAGATTGCGTCGATAAGGTCCAACTGGCATTGCGCGTCGCAGTCACCTCTCTTGTCCAGGTACAGGTTGAAGTACATTGAGTATTACCCATGCTGGGTATGTTCAGAGTTTTCGGATCACCCCCCGTAGCGGGGTTCGCTGCTTGATAATTTGCCGCACTCTCATCCATCACCAAGCCGGTTTTAGCGGCCAGATCGACATTAATTCGACCTGAGCCCATGTCAAAGATATCTGCTGCCGTGGCACCGTCCTCTTTGACCATGCTACGCTCGGCAGTCATCATTAAAGCAGAACGAATGTTATCTGGTGTCCAACTTGGATGAACTGACTTTAAAAGTGCACCCGCACCTGCCACATGAGGACTCGCCATTGAAGTACCTTGCAGGAATGTAAAATCGGTGGGCGTCGGAGCTGTGACATCATGGCCAAATTGTTGGTCAGCATAAGCGGCATAAATGGACACTCCGGGAGCGGCCACAGTCGGCACCATTACATCAGGTACGGTGATATTTGGCCCACGCGAAGAGAAACCTGCGAGTCTGTCAAAACTTCCAATCGTTCGAGTGGCCGATGAGGCATTAATCGTACCGCTATGGTCAGTGCCAGTTGCTAACCAGGTTTTCAGGGTTGTGCCATCTGCGGCAGATATCTGTATACCGGGAACGACGTAGGTGTCATTCGCCAAATTTGTTGCGCCATCAGGGACGTTGGCAAGAATGTAACCACCGGCACCACCGGCAGCGACATTAGCCGCTTTCTGAACTCGGGCTATCTCACCACGATCACAGACCACGATTTGACCTGAGAAAGTGCCCTCTGGAAATGGCTCAAGACACTGGGCAGAGTCATTATCAGGGTCATTGGGATTAGCGAAATCACCGGCGTAAACAATCGCTGCGGTAAGACCAGGCGTCGCCCCACTACCAGAAATAGTGCTCGGCGGTGTGCTACTTCCGCCGGTTAAACTACTCAGTGTTTTTGTGTTAAATGACAGTGTACGACCATGGGTTGATGCAGCAACAGAGCTATACCATGGCGCATTTTTGACTGTGGTTGCGGGTTCAGGACCACTGTTTCCGGCTGAAATTGCCACAAAAATACCCGCTTCTTGCGCTGCCAAGAAAGCCTGAGCTATGGAATAACTCCATGGATTACTGCCACCGCTGATAGACATGTTGAGGGCATCGACACCATCTGTGATCGAGTCTTCAATTGCCTGTAGCATGGTTGAGGTGTAACAACCTGAGTAGGTATCACCGGAGGCGCCCGGCGCACAAACCTGATAGGCAATGATATTTGCCCGAGGTGCGACCCCAGTAACCTGTGGGAAAACATTATTCGAGGTAGCAATTAAGCCATCACTTTCTACCGCACCTCGCTCAGCAGCATAAAGCGGTAAATTGATGAGTAAATTGCCGGCCGCGGTACTTGCGACATGCGTGCCATGGCCATCGTAATCCTCACCATTTGCTGGCGGTGGGGTATCACCAAAGACAGCGGTATCCTGATAGATATCCGTGACTCTCGGGTAAGAGCGGACACCGATGAGTTTACTGTTACACATCTCGGGGAAGTTGACTTCACAGTCACCGATATAAACACCATCACCC
>CAZLIR010000110.1:2021-7553 GCA_964559635.1 uncultured Enterobacterales bacterium | reverse complement strand
GTCTTAAATACGGCATTACTTCATTTCATGATTTGGGCACCACTTACGAGGAAGTCGACCTTCTGAAGAATATGGCCGACGAAGGAGTACTCCCAATTCGCTTGTGGATGGCGTTTGATATTCCCTATGAGCAACTCGCTATTCCGGGCAAGCTCGACGAGTATCGCCTAATAGGATACGGCAATAACTTCCTAACCGTTCGTGGCATTGGTGAGAAAGTACTCGACGGTGCCCTCGGTACTCACGGCGGCTGGTTACTTGAACCCTATACCGACATGCCGGAAAGTTATGGCCTTAACGTGGTGACTGTTGAGGATATTCAGAAGTCCGCAGATCTCGCTCTGAAACATGGTTATCAAATGGCTATTCAAGGGATTGGGGATCGCGCTGCTCGTGAACTACTCGATATTTATGGCCCAATCAAAAAGGCCAATCCAGATGCCGATTTACGCTGGCGTATTGAACATCCGCAAGTGCTGCATCCTGACGATATTCCTCGCTTTGCAGAGTACGATGTTATTCCAGCAGTTCAAGGAATCTTTGCCTGCTCTGATGGCTCTTGGGTTGAAGATCGTCTTGGTAAAGAGCGAGCACTCGAGCGTAGTTATTTAGCCAAGACTCTATATGATGCAGGCCTCACACCCACCAACGGCACTGATCCTCCGGTGGATGAAATTGACCCTATCGCCAGCTTTAAGTGCACAGTCACCCGCGAGCTATCCGATGGCACCATCTTTCAAGGCGATGAAATCATTTCACGCGAGCTAGCCTTGTACAGCTACACCATGGGTAATGCTTTTGCTGCGTTTGAAGAGGATATCAAAGGCTCAATTAAGGTAGGAAAGTTAGCCGATATTGCCATCTTAAGTCAGGACCTGCTGACGGTATCCGATGACAAGCTCATGGATACCGAAGTCCTGATGACCATTTTGGGTGGCAAAGTCGTTTATAAAAAGTAGCGCGATAACGTATCCAGTTAGAGATTCTCTATCGCGTTTGCCATCCAATCCATTCGGGTATCAAGCCAGTTGGTCAAATGCTCTACCTCTTCCGCATAGGTTTCATAGACTACCGGATTTGGCCAAACATAATTGCCGAGTGTCTGCCAGATTGAATCGTTCTCAGCCTGAGCTAAATCCAACTGTTCAGCCCATTCAGCCATGCTCGCTTTTATCTCGGAGCGTTGCGAATCAATGTCTGCATAACGCTCTTTGACCCGCTGCACAAAGGTAGGGTCTTCCAGCATTCGAGATATCCAGCTATTCCATCGAACCCACCAGCCGGTTGGGTAAGTCGCATCGGCATAATTAACATTACCAAAACCTAGATCAAAGTCCCAAATCGGCCCCATGCGTATTTTCTCGCCCGGCACCCAGTGCAGAAAAATACTGGAATACCACTGAGCATCAACATTCTTCGCGATTTCGTTCACCAAGAACCAGTCGATAAAACTATCCACATCGGCATAGGCCCTGTAACCGGTAACTGGATCGGCGAAATTATTACTGAACAGGACCGTCTCAAATTCGTTAATGTGCTGACGCACCTGCTCATATTTAGGATCGGTGTAAGTGATATCCGGCTCTTTGATATTTATTAAATAGGTGTCAGTAGTAAATGACACATCATCGGGGTCGAGACGGTCAGGCTGATCAATCTCTAGCAGAAAGCCAGTATCACCAATATCCACTCGATTACTGCCATCTTCGACCTTTTCTGTAATGTGGTACACGCCATCATGCATACCATTCACAAATACTTCGGCGAAGTGTCCACTCGGTGTCCACCGCAATGTCGATCGGTGCCCCAACTCAAAGGCTAGATGATTTCTCATCAGAGTTTTGTCTGAATACTCAGCTAAGAATAACCATTTTTTATCCTCGAGCATCCCAAACGGCGAGCGTTTTGACTCGAGCTTCATTTGATAAGGCTTCTTAGGATGTAGAAACCAGGTTGAATTTCCTCGCCCTCTTATCTCCATCGCGATCTCGTCAATGGAATCGTGGTTTCGCGCGCCATCGAGTCTGAAAGTGCCGGTGACATACTCCTCTTTTGAGGTGACCGCTTGATCAGTGGTCAGATAAATAATGGGGAGTCCGGTGAAGCGCGTCAGATCGACCGAATACGACTGCGTAGTACCTGCTTCGTTGGTTACTGTGTAAGTCAAAATCTGAGTGAAGTCCTGACTTGTCTCACCAGAGGTCTGAACAGCATCACCAGTCGTGACACTAACACCCGTGTAAGTGAATGTAGGCACCAATGATGTAACCGATAGATCAGTGGGTATTCGTGCACTGAACGTATCACCGCTGAGGTCAAAAGTGAGATCAGCATCCAGTCCGGGATTATCTTCGACTAACAATGAAAAGCTCTGCAAAACAGGCGGATCAGGCGGGGGTGGAGTGACCCCAATAGGACCGGGTTGCGGACTAGAACCACCGCCACCACAGGCACTGATTGTTATGGAGAAAAGGACGACAAGGACATTCTTAACTATGCGATTGCTCATGAGACTGACTACCTACCAAATCGTTGATATAGCAGATTACCATAAATAGCACTTACTACCTAAATGTGACGCACAGACTCGGAGCGCTGTCAGACAGCAATGACCCAGATAAAAAAATGCCGCTCATCTCTGAACGGCATTCCTCATTTATGTGAACGATGAGTTACTAGAACTGGTAAGACGCATTCAAGTAAACAAATCGACCCACACCACTGTGGATAGTTTGAACATATCCAAAGAAGTTCTGATGACCAAACGGTGGTTCCTCATTGAATAGGTTCGTTGCACCGATTGTCAGTGTCGTGTCTTCAAACCCAAGGTAAGAGAATGACGCATCGACTGTTGTCATAGATGCTATCGTCTTATCCCCAAAGTCTGAATCTGCATCACCTTTGAAGCTATCAATGAAGTTGACTGCTAGGTTTGCAGACATATCATCTTTGCTCCAGTTAGATGCCAGAGTCCAACGCATTTCAGGCTGCTCGAACTCGCCCTCACGACGGTTTACACGAACGGTACCATCAGCACCCGGACGCAGATCTTCATAGTCCAGAACCAGATTCAGAACATAGGAGAATTTGAATAATCCCATCTCTGTTTCCAGGTCATAGCGCATATCAATATCCAAACCAGAAGTATTCAAATCACCAATGTTTTGGAATGAGTCAAATACTCTGACAACCTCACCTGGATCACCGGCGAGCTGGGTAGGAATACGCACAACAACATTAGGATCTAAACCGAAGTTTGTGAAAACAAACTGAGTATCAGAATCAATGATGTTCTCAATTTCATAGCTGTAGTAGTCCACAGAAATATTGAAATCATCTGAGACTTCGAATACTGCACCTAAGTTGTAACTATCAGACTCTTCCGGCCCTAAGTCAGGGTTACCTTCAAATACCGCAGTGTACTCTTGTGGTTGACAGCCAAGACCGACCGCTGCACAGCGAACTGTATCGACCAGGTTAGGTGATTCGTCTGTACGACCAAGACCTAACTGATGTAACGATGGTGCACGGAACGCAGTACCATAGGAACCACGAACAACGACGTTATCGGCAGGTACCCAACGGAAGGCAACTTTAGGATTCGTTGTTGAACCGAAGTCACTGTAATCCTCATATCGTACAGCCAGTTGTACTTCCAGATTTTCCATAGCTGGAATCGCTAACTCGGCATAAAGAGAGGTATTGTCACGACTAGCATTAGCCTGTGTCGCCTCAGTACCGAACACATTGCCGCGTAAGAACTGATCATCCGGATTATCACGAATGGATTCTTCACGGTATTCAGCACCAACCGCCAGCATCAAATCACCATGTTCCATGCTCATTAACGGACCAGAGATTGTGCCATCGAATGTTGTATTGTCAGACTTACCAATACGGGTTGTCTGAGTTTCGATAAAGGCAAGTGATGCCGCACTGTTTTGCGATGGCTCGAAGGGATTCCACAAACCACTATCAATCGCTTCCTGCACACGAAGTGTATTTGGGAAGCCATCAACGCCACGCTCAACACTCTGAGTTTTAATGAAGCTTGCTGCCACGTTCCATGACCAGTCATCCATCAAACCTTCCAGACCAACAACCGCACGATAGTAGTCAGTGTCAGCAATCTTTTTACGATTACCAATATCCACCGTTCTACGACGCATGGTCAAATCTTCCTGATAGAAAGGATGGGTTGGCATGTTCGCAAATGGATGATTCGGGTTATCGCCGTCCATTGTCAATTCATTGAAACTTGGGCTACCCGCACCTTTAATTGTCGAGCGCGATGTCTGACCATTAAATTCAGTGAATGCTGTAATGTCACTGCTGATGTCATACTTACCGGTGTACATCACGCTGAAGCGTTCTGCCTGTGGCACCATGGTCATGAATGGCGCATAGTCATAGCGACATAAAGTACCGACGATTTGATCCGCAGGACAGACATCATTACCAAACGTATCTGGTAGACGGGTCGTTGGATCTGACGCAAGTGCGATAGTACCGGGAATGCCTGATGATGAACGAAAATCTACGGCATCCGGATCATTCGGTCGCAATGCTGTTTGATTCGCGGTGCGTGAGTAGGAACGATCTGCGTAAAGAATTTCTTCACGGTTGAAGAAGTCCATCATAAAGGTATGACTGGCTTTCGCGCTCGTGCTACCCCACAGCATGGTGATGTTTTCTTCACTACCGCCACCATCGGCTGTTGAACCAACCTTACCGGAGATCTCAGCACCTTCGAAATCGTTCTTCAGTACAATGTTGATTACACCGGCAATCGCGTCTGAACCATAAATAGCCGAGGCACCATCTTTCAGGATATCCACGCGCTCAATGGCAGAAATTGGAATATTGTTGATGTCTACGAATGCCGTATCAATCCCTTTTGCGAAAGGTGATACAGAGACTCTTCGACCGTTAATCAGAATCAACGTCGAGTCAGCACCGAGACCACGGAGAGAGACACTTGATCCACCGTTGGCCGTGTCATCACTACTATTTCCCTGAGTAGAGAACGTTCCCTGACCGGCGATTGGTAGTTTTTCAAATAGACCAATCAAATCCGTCACACCAGAGCGCTCAATATCCTCTGAGGTCAGTGTGGTTACTGGAGAAGGACCCTCAACATCGTTACGTTTGATATGCGAGCCAACGATGGTAATTTTATTACTATCATTACTATCGTCTTCTTCAGCAATGGCAACTGCTGGTGTAGCAATTGCGGCAGCAATAGCAAGGCTTAATAGCCGGATGCCATTTGGTTTTTTATACATTAGCGATTTCTCCCCATGATAATGTTTATTGTATTTGTACAAATTTAGATGCAAGTTATTTGCATCCAGCTTGAGTCTAACTAAGGAAGGTATGAACAAATACACCAGAAGTTTGTGAAGATGTAATAAGACATTTCAGAAAGCACTCAATGGCTCTGAAATTAGAGAGAGGTATTGAAAAGTCGTGAGTAGCTTCTGATTATTGCGTCTGGGTTTCATCGAGACGCTCGCGCAACGTCTCTAACAT
>CAZLIR010000110.1:0-1921 GCA_964559635.1 uncultured Enterobacterales bacterium | reverse complement strand
GTCATAGAACTCTGATGCTGGGTTACGAAGTGACTATTCATACGTCCTTCAATGCGCTTGGCTGTTTTGATTAATTGGATCCATGCACGCAACGCATTTTTACTATGTGTCGCTGACTTCTTAGTCATGAGGAATGACAGCCGTGGTTTCGATTTCTACTTTTGCCCGCGCTTCCATTAGAGCGGAAACTTCCACCATGGCCATGACCGGAAACGTCTTACCCATAATCTCGCGATACACCTGACCGATGGCATCCAAGTTGGCCAAGTAGTCTGCCCGCGAGGTGATATACCACGTCATTCTGACCACGTGCTCGGGCTTCGAATCAGCCGCCTTGAGAACTGCAACCGTATTCTCGAGGGTCTGTCGAATTTGCGCGACAAAGTCATCTGATTGAAACTGCTCGTTCTCATCCCAACCAATCTGGCCGCTGATGAACAACATTTTGCCCTCAGCGACAATGCCATTTGAGTAGCCTTTCGGTCTTGGCCAACCATCGGGTTGTATAATCTTCATATCATCACCCCGCTAGTCACTCAGTATCTGCCGGGCAATGATCAGTTTTTGTACTTCTGATGCCCCCTCATAAATCCGCAAGGCACGGACTTCGCGATACAACTGCTCGACAATACAGCCACTGGTGACACCCAGACCACCAAAAATCTGTACTGCCTTATCAATGATCCCCTGTGCTGCTTCGGTAGCGTATAACTTGGCCATGGCGGCCTCTTTAGTCACCCGCTCTGCGCCTGAATCCTTGGTCCAGGCTGAGCGATATATCAGCAAAGCACTGGCGTCGATTTCTAGCGCCATTTCCGCGAGCTGACTCTGAGCCACGGGTAACTCGGACATGGGTGCACCAAACAGGTGTCTTTCCTTGGCTCGAGCAACGGCTTCTTCATACGCTCTTCTGGCCAGACCCAAGGCCGCCGCACCCACAGTTGTTCGAAACACATCCAATGTCGCCATGGCAATTTTAAAACCCTGGCCTGTTTCACCAATGAGGGCATCTCTACCGACGTGGCAATCGTTAAATTGTAATCGGGCTAGTGGGTGTGGGGCGATCACTTCAATCCGCTCGGCGATCTGCAAACCGGGATTATCTGCATCGACAATGAATGCACTGAGACCATGAGCTCCCTGCTCTGACGTGCGTGCAAACACAACATAAAAATCGGCAATACCGCCGTTTGAAATATAGGTTTTCTCACCGTTCAGTACGAACCCTTCGCTGGTGCTGTCAGCCGAACAACTAAGTGCGGCGACATCCGAGCCTGCATCTGGCTCTGTCAGTGCAAAGGCGGCAATTTTGGCACCCGAAGAAACATCATCAAGATAGCGCTGCTGCTGCTCGTTACCAAACAGACTAATGGCACCACTACCGAGTCCTTGCATGGCAAAGGCAAAGTCTGCCAAACCGGAATGTCGAGCCAGAGTTTCTCTGATCAAACACAAGGTGCGGATGTCTAATTTTTTACCCTGGGTAGATTTGGCTGTGGCATGGGTGAGCCAGCCATGGTTACCCAGCGACTTCACCAAGTCACGACAGGCGGCATCAACACGCGCCATATCATGATCGTCTTGATGTTCAATATGTTGCGTCGCCCAGGCATCGAGCTCATTGGCTAAGGCCTGATGCTCTGCAGTGAAAAATGGCCAGTTTAAATAGCTTGTGTCTGTCATTTAATCACCCTTGAAGCTCGGCTTTTGTTTCGCGACAAAGGCATCATAAGCGCGTCGGAAGTCCTGTGTTTTCATGCACAGTGCCTGAGCCTGTGCTTCTGCCTCGATGGCTTCATCTATTCCCATGTCCCACTCTTGATGCAGCATTGTTTTAGTCATGCCATGCGCGAATGTCGGACCATTGGCTAATTTCTCAGCATATTGCGAGACCGTGGTAGCCAGATCCGAAGGTGCTACC
>CAZLIR010000109.1:0-7570 GCA_964559635.1 uncultured Enterobacterales bacterium | reverse complement strand
AAATGTACCTGCCAATATCTCTGCTGATAGCTACGCATGGCAAGAGGGAGGTGGTGATGCTCTCATGAATGTATTAGATTACTATAACAATGGTCTGTTACCCTGTGCCGGACCTCGCGACTAACTAGACATTAGTTGTAACAGAGAGGCGTTTGGGAAACTAAATGCCTCTTTTTATTTCATCATCATTTCCTAACTTGCCTCATATAGCATCAAATCAGAGTGTAAATAACACTCTCAAATAACCAGAAACATTTGCTCACATTTTCCAGACAAACCCATGCAAACTATTTAAAAACTCCCCGCGTCTTTTGAAATAACAAGTCGGATGTTTTCGTCTTGTAAATAAAAACGATAGGGGAAAATAGTGAAAATAGCAGACACATCTGGCCAGGATGTGATGATTGAATCGAACAAGGGTCGATTCAAGTTATATGCATATCTTGGCGCCACCATAGGTATTATTCTTTTAGGCTTCATGATCACACCAACACTTGCCCGTTGGTCCTCCGCTGATCATTCCGTATCCATTGATCGTGTTCGAATTGCGACAGTCACTCGTGGTGACTTCGTTCGTGATGTCTCGGTACAGGGTCGAATTATTGCTGCAGTGAGTCCTACACTCTATTCAACAGCAACGGGTACAGTGACGTTTAACGTACAGGCGGGTGAAACAGTAACTAAGGGTGATGTTCTCGGACGGATAGATAGCCCTGAGTTGACCAATCGGTTGGCACAAGAGCAGGCAACGCTACAGAGTATGACGATTGAGAAAGATCGTCAGGAGATCCAATCCAAAAAGCAGGCTCTTGAAAACCAAAAGGTTGTTGATTTAGCAAAAATTACGCTCAATGCGGCAGACAGAGAGCAACGTCGTGCGGCAGAAGCATTCAAGCGCAACACCATCAGTAAAATCGATCATGAAAAAGCCACTGACGATTTGGATAGTGCCAAACTCGCTTACAATCATGCCGTCGAGGATGCTTCCCTGAATCAGGAAAGCCTCGAGTTTGAGATGACCACAAAGCGTCTAGAAATTCAGCGTCAACAATTACTCGTTGATGACCTACTTCGTCAGGTTGATGAGTTGCAGATCATGTCACCGGTTGATGGCATTGTTGGTCAGCTAGTGGTCGAGCAGAAAACAGCCGTTGCGAAAAATCAACCGATCATCACGGTGGTCGACTTGAGTCAATTCGAGGTCGAGGTCGCGGTACCGGAATCTTATGCTGACGATCTCGGTTTAGGTATGGAAGCCGAAATTCGCACGGGTAATGATCTACATAAGGCCATGCTGGTCTCTATCTCTCCAGAAATTCAGAACAATCAGGTCATCGGTCGGGTTCGTTTTGCCGGCACACCCCCGGATGGCTTACGGCAGAATCAACGCCTGACAACACGCATTTTACTCGAGCTCAAAGAAGATGTGCTCATGGTTCAACGGGGCCAGTTTCTGGATTCTGGTGCCGGACGCGTAGCTTATCAGGTGAATGGCGATGTCGCAGTGAAGCGCACTATCAAAACCGGCGCTCGTAGTCTGAGTCAGGTCGAGATTCTCGAAGGTCTCGACATCAATCAAGAAATTATTATCTCCAGTACTGAAGCCTTTCAAGGGGCTGACACTGTCCTAATCAATCGCTAATAAGAGGCAAATCATATGTTATTAATGAACAATATTAAAAAAGTATACCGCACCGAAGTGGTTGAAACGCACGCTTTGAGAGACTTCTCTCTGGATGTAGCAGAGGGAGAGTTTGTCTCAGTCACTGGACCTTCTGGCTCGGGTAAAACAACCTTCCTTAACATTGCTGGCCTATTAGAAACCTTTACCTCAGGTACTTATGAACTGGATGGTGTGGATATCAGTAATCTCAACGATAATGCCCGCTCAAAGTTACGCAACGAAAAGATTGGTTTTATTTTTCAGTCTTTTAACCTCATTCCAGACCTCAACCTTTTTGACAACGTGGATGTGCCATTACGTTATCGCGCCATGTCATCAGGCGAGCGTAAAGATCGCATTGAAAATGCACTCGAAACCGTAGGTCTTGCCAACCGAATGAAGCACATCCCGTCTCAGTTATCAGGTGGTCAGCAGCAGCGTGTCGCCATTGCTCGTGCTTTGGCGGGTTCGCCACGGTTCCTGCTCGCGGATGAGCCGACAGGTAACCTTGATTCATCAATGGCCGAAAGTGTAATGAGTTTGTTAGAAGACATTAACTCTCAGGGAACAACCATCATTATGGTAACCCACGATCCAAAACTGGCGAAGCGTACTCCAAGAATTATCTCAGTAAAAGACGGTTTGGTATCAGAAGTCAGCCAGACGTCTCGCAAAGCAGAGCCAGAAGTTATCGCTGAACCCGAAGTAGCAATGGCGTAAGGGGATAATCATGTTTGCATATTATTTACGTCTTTCCTGGTTATCGATCAGGCGAAATTTAGTCTTGAGCTCGCTCATGGTCGCTGCTATTGCAGTGGGTATTGGCGCCTCAATGACAACCATTACAGTCAACTATGCGATGGGTAGCGATCCGATACCGCATAAGAGTGACGTCCTGTTTGCTGTTCAGGTGGATAATTGGGACCCCAACGACCCCTATCGTGAGCCCAACATTCCACCTGATCAGCTAACCTATCTCGATGCCATGGCATTGATGGAAAATGCACCCGCCACGCGGCAAACCGCGATGACTAAGGTTTTTGAAGTCATCGAGCCGGAGGGTGAGGATGCTCTCCCCTTCGAAGCCTTAGGACGAGCGACTTTTGGTGACTTCTTCACCATGTTTGATGTGCCTTTTCAATATGGTGGTAGTTGGGATAGAACCAGCGATGATAATCGTGAGCTAGTGGTAGTGCTGAGTAAAGAAACGAACGAGAAAGTCTTCGGCGGTGAGGACTCCGTCGGTCAATTTGTCCGTATTGGAGCTCGTAATTACAAGGTCATGGGAGTACTCGATGACTATCGACCACTACCAAAGTACTATGATGTTACCAATGGGCCATTTAATGATGCCGAAGATTACTACATTCCCTTTAATCTGGTCGTTGAGTTGGAATTATCCCGCGCGGGTAATACCAATTGTTGGAAACCTACTGGCGATTCTGGGTTTCAGGCATTCCTGAATTCCGAATGTATCTGGATTCAATTCTGGGCTGAACTGCCTACTGAAGCGGAGCAACAGGAATATATGTCATTCCTGAACAGCTATGTCGAATCACAGAAGGAACTTGGACGCTTTCCACGTCCTCTGAACAACCATATCAATAATGTGATGACCTGGATGGAAAAACAGAATGTGGTTGATAGCTCTGCGCAAGTGGTAATGTGGTTGTCGGTCATGTTTCTGGTCGTATGCCTGTTGAACACCATCGGTTTATTATTGACCAAGTTTGCCACTAAAGCACCGGAGATTGGTTTGCGCCGGGCTTTAGGTGCCTCAAAAAGTACCCTGTTTTTGCAACACTCCATCGAGTCAGCGCTCATTGGTTTAGGCGGTGGTATTCTCGGTCTGGCACTGGCATGGCTCGGTTTGCAGGGCATCATTGCATTGTTTGGATCTGATTCTCAGCATCTGGCTGTGTTGGATTTGAACATGGTGTTGTTTGCCTTCGGATTGGCTATCGTCTCAGCAGTGGTAGCCGGTCTTTACCCTACATGGCGAGCTTGCAATATCCAGCCTGCCGTACAACTAAAAACACAATAAGGAGCGATCATGCAAATTCGACCGATATTGAGCGCGTTATCACGCAATAAAACCGGTGCTATTTTGATCGCACTGCAAATCGCACTGACCATGACGATTATTGTCAATGCTGTTTCAATGATTCAGCAACGTCAGTCACTCATGGATCGCCCCTCAGGGATAGATGAGCAAAATACCTTCATTCTGTCATACACAGGCTTCGCTGAGGATTACAACGAGCAGGTACAGACAGTAACGGATTTGGAGTATATCTCTTCATTACCAGGTGTCGTGGCAGCGACTCAGACCAACTCCGCGCCACTGACTCAAGGCGGCTGGTCAATGTCATTGGCAACTGAGCCCGGAAGTGATGTTGATAACGTCGGAACAGCCATTTATTTTATGAACGAAAATGGCATAGACGCCTTTGGTGTGAAGTTGATAGCAGGACGAAACTTCACTGCAGACGAGATTATCTGGCGTGATCGTGGCGACAACGAGTGGCCAGGTACTGCCGTCATAACAAAGGCATTGGCGAATGATCTGTTTGATGATGACTGGGAATCGGCATTAGGTAAAACGGTCTACATCAATGAGACTCGGCCAGTTAACGTGGTCGGCATTATCGATGCAATGCAGGCACCTTGGAATGGCTGGAGTGGTATCGAGCGCAGTATGCTTGTGCCATCTTATACCCTGTTTGGTGCGGGACGTATTTTGGTCCGTACTGAACCTGGTGCTCGTGATCGACTGATGACTGAAGTCGAGTCTGGATTAATGGCTAATTATAAAGGCCGACTCATCCGTAATATGCGCAGTATGGAAGAGGTTCGAATCGATAGTTACCGCGGTCACAATGGTATGAAAACTATTCTGACGACCTTGATTATCTGCCTGACTGTTGTCACAGCACTCGGAATAGTGGGTCTGGCCAGCTTCAGCGTTAATCGTCGCAGAAAACAGATTGGCACACGAAGAGCACTGGGGGCTCGTAAAGCGGATATCATGCAATATTTCATGGTTGAGAACTTTCTGATCACCAGCGTGGGTGTCATCGTGGGTGCAGCTCTGACCGTTGGTTTAAATATGATGTTAGTCGATGCCCTGAACATCTCTCCGATCGCCTGGTATTACGTACCAGCAGGCATGATATCGCTATGGGTGATTGGCCAACTGGCAGTATTTGGTCCAGCCAAAAGAGCCTGTGGCATCTCGCCTGCCATGGCAACAAGGAGTATTTAATCGGTTTATGGTCTGGTGAGTCTCAAGGATGAGACCGCCGACCTACTGCGGGGGCGATAGACGTCGTTTGCGCAATTTAATCGCTTTCGAGGTCAGCTCTCTAATTGTTGTAAAATCCATCCCTTCTGGAATATGCGTAATCTCGCACTCATCATCTGAGAAAAATTGCACTTTAAAACCAGATTCGTGGCGCATAACTCCGACTTCACCAAAAAACCAATCGGCATTCTGTTTCGCCTTTTTAATGCGCAAAGGAACTTTCTGTCTGACATTTGATTTGAGTTTTAGTGTGGCCATATTACTAGATAAACTCAGCTTAAATTTGGTCGCGTATTCTACACAAAACCTAGAATAATGAAAGCCTGTGGGGTAGATAATCTTGCTAGTCTGCAAATATCGGCAATAATGCCTTAATTCTTGTGCCATGAGGCTCCAAAATCTCAACCAGCGTATGGGCATCCATGCGACGGAACATGCCATGTAACATAGCCAGGCCCATACCTTTACCAAACTCTTTGGTAGTGAAAAATGGTTCAAAGATGCGATCGAGGTTCTCTGGATCAATACCACTGCCCTGGTCGGTTACTTCTAGGCATACGAACTCTCCTGCGAGCTCCCGATGACAATTGCTGCATTCATCACCATCGGCATGATACATAAACAGCTTCACCTGAATAGTGCCCTCTCTGTACATTGCTTCAACAGAGTTATCCAACAAGATATTTAATACGCTGGTTAACTTATGTCCAGAAAAGAAAATATCAGGCAAATTATCATGAATTAATAGCTCTAATTCTATATGCTCTGGAAGTTGAGTCCGGTAGCTCTGAACGGCTCTCTCAATAATTGCCCCTGCTTGTAAAGACTCTGACTCAGTCTCATCATCATGACTGAAGGTTAACATCTTCGCCACCAGCTCTTTGGCGCGCTCAGAGGATGACAAGCTAGCCTCCAGATAGGTCAGCATTTTCTCGGGCATCTCCTCACGATAACGAGTCAGGGTCATCGAGGTATAACCCATGATAATCCCGAGAATGTTATTGAAGTCGTGTGCAATGCTTCCGGTAATCTGACCCAGCGATTCCATTTTCCTGGATTCCATTAATTCCCGCTGCAGTCGCTCATTATCTTCTTCTGATTTAATTCGTTGCTGCTGTAATTCGATCATCCGCCGACCAACATTCAAGCGCGCTTTCAATTCTTCAGATAGAAATGGTTTTTTGATGAAATCATTCGCGCCGGCTTCAAGCCCCTGCACCAGATCATCAATGGTCGTTCTTGAGGTGAGCAGCACAATGTAAAACAGCTCACTATTGGGTAACTGCCGGATGACCTTACAAAGCTCAATGCCGCTCATGCCCGGCATCTCCCAGTCCACAAGTAGCAAGTAAGGTGCTTCTGGCTGATTCAAAGCAAGCCAGGCCTTGTTACCGTCTTCGTATGTAACAGGCTCAAAATCCCACTTTTGCGTGGTTTTTTCTAATAATAATCGAGAGGCGTTATCATCCTCAGCGATAAGCAATTTCACAGATTTCTCCCAAAGAGCATCCTTAACTTTAACGGCAGCTGTATTTTATTATGAATGGCGTGCAATTTGCGATAAATTATTGCCTTTATTAGCTGCTTTCCTGCAAGCAGGTGACTAAAGAAGTCTAGTACTAATCTAGCACAAGAATGGCAAAAGAAAAGGGCCTATCGCTAGGCCCTTCTGGTGTTAATTGCCCGATGATTGGTATTTAGTTGTGGCATGGAATGTTGCCAGATCTTCAATGACCATTTCGTTATCAAACTCATAGTACGGCTGATCGGCAAATTTCTTGCCGCGTAATTGAATTGATAACCTAGCAGCCTTCGGATTACCTACGGTATCTTTAAAGAATTGCTTCATATCAGCCAACGTTACTTTTTCGGTAGCCGCAATCATTTTTTGCTGACTATCGAAATCGAACTTTTCACGGTTCCAGTCATTTAATAATGGTGAGACTTCCTCCGCGATATTCTTTGGCTTCTCACGCAAAGTCGTCAAACGACTTGCCTTGAGTGTGGCAAATTCCTCTTCCGTAATGGCCTCAACCATCTTGGCATACTCGACATTAAACTCATCAAAACGAATCTGCATATCTTTGACATTCTTTACCGGCGTCTGGATTAATAGACCCGCGGCCGCATATTCATCAATCGTGGTATTAAAGGCAGTCACCGCATACGCTAGCTGCTCTTCTGTACGGAGTGTGTTAAACGCCTCACGACGATAATGTGATTGTAAAATGCCATTAGCTGCTCTGGCCGTGTAACCGGCTTCAGGATGCAAATATAAGTCAATTAGCGCCACATCTTCGACCGGTATGTCGGCACGATAAACAAGCGTTTTGCCAGGAACTGGCTGCCAATATTTAGTCTTGGTGTACTCTGTTTCCCGAGCATCATCCGCCAGCATTGCTTCAATGCGCTCTGCCAGCCCAGCAATGTATTGCTTGCTGTAGTTACCATAGCTGAAGGTGCGAACCGTGTTGTTATCCATAAGATTCTTCATAAATTTCTTGAAGTCTTTATGGGTTAATGACTGCGCAGTTTTAATCAAAAGCTCATTATCATAGTTGCCTGACGCTCTAACCTTATTAAAAGCCGAGATAACCTGTTGG